>JBBIKO010000014.1:9372-15149 GCA_037445415.1 Bacteroidota bacterium | reverse complement strand
ATTAGAATTAAAGAAAAAAATTGGAGAAAAGAGAACTATTGCCAATTCTTATGGAAATATTGCAGAAGTTTATTTGCTTCTTGAAAAATATGATTTGGCAGAAAAATATTTTAACAAAGCACTGATTTTGCATACCGAAGTTCAAGATAAAAATAACATATTAAAAGATATAATAGCTTTAGCAAAAGTAAGTTGTTTGACAAATCAACAAACAAAAGCAAATAACTACATACAAAATGTACAAAAATTAATAACTACTAATCAATCAAGAGATTTAAAAAAATACTTTTTAGAAGTTCAAATTCTCTATTATGAAAAAGCAAACAAGTATAAAGAAGCATTAAAATTATTAAAACAGCTTATTGAGATTAAAGACTCTGTTTTTAACGAACAGTTGCTTCAAAAATCGGTTGAGTTAGAATATTTATTGAGCACTGGACTTAAAGAACAAGAATTAAACAATTTAAGGATAGAGCATCAAAAAACGCTAGAAAAATTAAGAAAACATTTGACATTCAAATATGTTTTAATATTAATTATCATTATTCTATTTTCTTCATTCATAATAATATATATACGATTAAAATTAAATTTAAAATCGAAAATTGCAGTTGAAGAAAAAAATATAGAAATTGAAAAAATAAATGAAGAACTTATTTCTACAAACGAAGAAATAGAAGAAAGAGTATTACAAAAAACAATTGAATTAAAAAATAAGATTAAAGAAAAAGATGAAGTCTTAAATAAACTAGAATTAGCTTTAAAACAAGCAGAAGAATCAAATTATTTTAAAGAATCTTTTTTATTGAATCTGAATTATGAAATCAGAACACCATTAAGCTCTATAATGGGACTTTCTGAAGTTTTGAAAAATAGAGTTGAAGCAGAAAAGAATACAAGTCTAACAAAGTACGTAGATGGTATTTTACAAAGTAGCAATCGTTTGTTAAATATTTTAAACAATATTATAGATGCAAGTCGTGTCGAAATTAGCAACATAAAGCCACGATTAGAGACGTTAAATCCCAATAAATTGGTAAAAAAAGCTGGCGATATGTTTACTTTCAGAGCAAACGAGAAAAAAATGGAAGTTATTTATTTGCTTGGAGAAGTACCAGATATTTTGTGTGACGAGGATATACTATTTAAAATTTTAGTTGAAGTTATTGATAATGCTATAAAATACACTAATAAAGGTAAGATAGAAATTGCAACTTCTGCATTACCTTTGTCGAATGAAGTAAAAATTAGTATTACTGATACAGGAATAGGTATTGATGAAAGTATGCTTCCATTTATATTTGATTATAATTTGAATGAAAACACAAAGCAAAATAAATTATCTCCACAAATAGGAATAGGATTACCATTAGCAAGAAAGCTAATAAAACAAATGAATGGCAGAATTGAAGTTTTTAGTAAAAAGAATTTTGGTACAACAGTTAATATTATAATACATTCTGCAATATCAACAATTGATTCTAAAATAGATAAGCAAAAAATAGAAAAATTTGTAAACAATCAAAAAGGAAAAATTTTACTTGTAGAAGACGATGATTTTAATGCGATGTTTATAACTTCTATACTTGAGCCAATTGCCCAGTGCACGTGGACTAAATCTGAAGCTGAAACTATTCAAGTGTTAGAAAACCAAAAAAATTCTGTTTTCGATATTCTTATACTCGATATAAATTTACCTAATCAATGCGAAGGCACAACATTGTTAAAGAAAATACAAGAAAAGTTCCCAGAATATATAAACGTTCCTTTCATTGCTCAAACAGCATATTCTTTACCATCGGACAGGGAAAAGATAATGGATAGTGGCTTTTATGAATATTTTTCAAAACCAATAGATATAGATAATTTTATAAATATAATTAAAACTTTACTAAACAAAAGAAAGTGAAAATACTTATAAAACCAATTGTACCATTCCTTTGTGTGATATTTGCTTGCCGCTTTTTGTAATTCCTTTTAAAATATAGAAATATATTCCTGGATTAGCCAATTTATTTGAATTTCTTATTTTACCATCCCAGTATCCATTTATATCTTTCCATTCGTATATTAAAATACCATTTCTGTCAAATATTGTGCATTCTACTGATTCCATATCGTATAATAGGGGTGAAAATACATCGTGAATACCATCGCCATTTGGTGAAAATATATTCGGTAGTTCAACAAAGTTTTGCGGAATTTCAACAACGTAAGATTTTTTTAAAGTATCGCTACAACCTTGCGAAGATTTAACTATTAAAGCTATTAAATAATTTCCTGAGTTAGAAAACGAATGTCGAGGCTCTGCCTGTATGTATGTTGTTCCATCTCCAAAGCACCAATAAAATGACACATTATTATTATTTTTCCAACTTTTCTTATCTATTATGCTCTTATTTTCAGTAAAAATATACACTTCATTTCCTAAAACTGTTTCGTAAAGATTAAAATCGGCTTTTACACTACCACTATCAGCTATGCTTATAGTTAAAGTATCAATAATTTCATCAGCCATTTTTGCATATACAGTATAATTGCCATATTTTAGATTTTCAATAATGTTTTTTGTAACATTTAATTCTTTCCAATAGAATAATACATCGGGTATATTGCAATTTATAATTGCTTTTCCATTCCATTGCTTGCATGTTGAAGCTTTTGTAATTATTTGATATGTAATTTTCTCTTTTAATAATTGTTTTAAAGTGTTGTCGTTATTTTGTTCATTACGTATTGTAGAGGCTTGTTGGATAGTATTTTCGTAATTTGTTTCTGGAATATTTTTATTACTAATATTTGATTTGTTTAAATTTTTATTTGTTGGAAAAGAAATATTTTCAGATTTATTAGTTTTTATGTTTATTTCATTTTGATGTGGCTGTTTTAATTTTTCCTGAACAACAAAATTATTATTTTCTCTGATAAAGTTTGTGGAATCATTTTTTAAGTTTATGAAATAATAAATAAAAGTTATAGATGAAAGTATGATTATACTCGAACTTATGAATTTAAATTTCCAAAAACTTTGTTTAGGAAGCATTTCTTTTTTTAAAGATTCAAATACTTCCTTTGGTGGTTTTTGTTCGTAATTATACAAACTATCACGAACAAACTTATCGAATTGTTCTTCAGTAAACTTTTTCATAGTTCTTAACTCCTAATCGTTTAATCAAAAATCTTCTTGCTTTTAGCAATTGTGTTTTAGATGTTGACTCTGAAACACCTAGAATTTCTGCTATCTCATGGTGCTTGTATCCCTCAATAACATACATATTGAAAACCATTCTATAACCATCGGGTAGTGCATTTATGTGTTTAATCAATTCTTCATACGAAAGATTGTCTTCAATTGTAATTTCATTGGGCTCGTCTATTTCAAAATTTTCTTCAATAACAAACCACCTGCTACTATACGAACGATAAGCATTTATAGAAGTATGCACCATGATTTTTCTAATCCATCCTTCAAATGAACCTATGCCTTTAAATTCGTTTAGGCACTTAAACACTTTAATAAAACCATCATGCAAAATATCTTTTGCCTCCTCTGCATTTCGTGCATATCTCAAACAAAGCCCATACATTTTAGACGAATATTTTTTATAAATATCCTCCCAATTGAGCTTCGAATCTTGTATGTCTGAATAATTGTTTTGATTTTGCATGTTTGTTTTATCTTACATAAGACAATTTATATCAAAAAAACGTTGTCTTGATAGTATTATTTTTACGAAATTAAAAAAAAAATTGAATTTTTACAATAATAAGTTGATTTTTTCACACAATTTTTGAAGTTGCAAAATTTCCTTTGTTATTTGGTTAAACTATAAGAATTTTTCAAATATTGAAAACAATAAATAGGTTAATTATATTCCAGAATATTTAACAAAAATTAAGTCATTTTATCAAAATAAAAAACAATGTTACTTTGTAAAAAAAAAAATAGCATGGATACTATAACAAGAACTTTTGATATTATTGATTATCTGTTAAAAAATTATCCTAATAAAACAGATATTTTAGCGGGGAAACAGAATAATATTTGGGTAACATATTCTGTTTTTGATTATATAAATTATACAAATTATATAAGTTGTGCTTTATTAGAACTTGGTTTTCAAAGAGAAGATAAAATTTTAAGTGTTTCTACAAATAAGCCCGAGTGGAATTTTATGGATATGGCTCTTGCACAACTTGGTATAATTCATATTCCTGTTTACCCTAATATAAATGTTGAAGAATATTTATATATTTTTAAACATAGCGACGCAAAAGCAATCTTCGTTGGCGATGAAATAATTTACAATCGTATTAAACCAGCATTAGATGAAGTATCTGCTATAAAAAATGTTTTTTGTTTATGGAAGAATGAATGTTTACAAGATAATAACATATATTCTTTAATAGAATTAGGAAGGAGTTTAGAAGAAAAATATAAGCACAAAGCTCAAGAAATTAAAGATTCTATTAAACCAGAAGATGTTGTAACAATTATATACACATCTGGAACAACTGGCATACCTAAAGGTGTTATGTTAACTCATAGAAATATTGTATCAAATGTACTCGCGACTGTAAAAGTTCAACCACTAAATTTTCAACATAGGGTACTGAGCTTTCTGCCTTTGTGCCACATTTACGAACGAATGATGAATTATCATTTTCAATATTTGGCGATAAGCATATATTATGCAGAATCGTTAGCTACTATTGCCGAAGATTTGCGTCAAACAAAAGTTCATGGAATGAATACCGTTCCTCGATTATTAGAAAGCGTATTCGATAAAATACAAGCAAAAGGTAAAGATACTGGAGGAATTAAGAAAAAAATATTTAATTGGTCTGTTAATTTAGCTTTAAAGTACGAATTAAACCCATCGTTGTGGTATCGTTTTAAATTATTTTGGGCTGATTTACTTGTATTCAAAAAAATTAAAAAATCATTAGGCGGGAACCTTCATATTATAATTTCAGGAGGAGCTGCTATTCAGGTAAGACTGCTTCGATTTTTTTGGGCTATGGGAATAAAAACATTAGAAGGTTATGGGCTCACTGAAACAAGTCCTGTAATAGCAGTAAATTTTCCATCAGGTGATAATGTGAGGTTTGGTACAGTTGGACCAATTATTGAAAATGTGCAAGTAAAAATTGCAGAAGATGGTGAAATATTAAGTAAAGGACCAAATGTTATGTTAGGTTATTATAAAGACGAAGAAGCTACAAAACAGATTATAAATGAGCAAGGATGGTTTCATACTGGCGATATTGGCGAATTAGTAGAAGGCAAATTTTTAAAAATTACAGATAGAAAAAAAGAAATATTTAAAAATGCAGGAGGAAAATATATTGCACCACAAGTAATTGAAAATAAATTAAAAGAATCAATTTTTATTGAACAAGCAATTGTTGTTGGAGAAAACGAAAAATTTGCTTCTGCTATAATTTCTCCAAATTTTAATCATTTGCATTTTTGGGCAGTAAAGCATAAAATACATTTCATAGATAATAGCGATTTGATTAAACATAAAAAAGTAATTGATCGTATTAGCCAAGAAATTGATAAAGTAAATACAACTTTAAGCTCACACGAACAAATAAAAAAAAATTGCCTTGTACCAGATACATGGTCGCCACAAACAGGAGAACTTAGCCCAACATTAAAATTAAAAAGGAAAGTTTTACATGAAAAATATAAACATTTAATATGCTCGTTTTATAAATGTTAAAGAATTTGACATAGTTTCAATATATCATAAATTATATACTTAATTATT
>JBBIKO010000014.1:0-9362 GCA_037445415.1 Bacteroidota bacterium | reverse complement strand
AAGTGTATATCTATATTTACGATAAAATTGCGAGAAAAATTCGTTTTTTTTTTGCTTTAGAATAATAATTCGAAATATAAGACTTTTTATGTTTTTAGGTATTTATAATTTTAAAATTATACTTTTCAAATTAAATGTGATTAAAAATTTGAATTATGCTAATTATTCGAAACTAACTGTAGGTGCTTTGTTTGCTCCTTCTGTTGCTTTAAAGTATGCTTTTGACTCAAAATTAAATAATTTAGCAAAAATATTTCGTGGAAATTTTCTAATAGCTGTATTATAATCGCGAGCACTTTCATTATATTTAGCCCTTTCTATTGCAATATTGTTTTCAATATGCTGCAATTGACTTTGAAGCATAGTAAAATTTTGGTTTGCTTTTAAATCAGGATAATTTTCAACAACAACCAATAACCTGGCAAGACTACTACTAAGGCTTTGTTGTGCATCTTCAAAAGTTTTCAAAGATGTTTCATCTAGTTTTTGAGGTGAAATAGAAATTGATGCTGCTTTTGCTCTAGCTTTAACAACTTCGGTTAATGTTTTATTTTCGTGTAAAGCGTATCCTTTAACAGTTGCTACTAAGTTGTTTACAAGATCTAAACGTTGTTGATACAAATTTTCGACCTGTGCCCATTGAGCATTAACTTTTTCTTCGCGAGTAACAAGTCCGTTGTAATAAAAATATGACATTATTAATAATATTGTAATAAAAATTGCGATCCCCCCCCCAATAATGAATGTTCCCAAACATCCACTACCCTTTGTTTTTAAATTTTTGTCGTACTTTTGTTTTTGATTATTTTCCATAAATCAATTATTTTTGTATTAACAAAATTATGTAAAATCATGGAAACTATCAAAATTATTTTTGAAGCAATTAAAAATGCAAATAAACCTGTAAAACCAGGTGAAATTTCTGAAATAACTGGTATAGATAAAAAAGAAGTAGAAAAAGTAATAAAACAATTAACAGCAGAAGCAAAAATATATTCACCTAAACGCTGTTTTTACGAAGTAAAAAAATAATATAGATTAAAGCAATTTATAAAAAATAAATAATCATTTATTTGCTTTAAGTAGATTTTATTTTTTTTGTTTAATAACAATCGGAAAAAAACTACTTTAATGAAAAGTTTAATATAGATTTGCGAAAAACTTTAATTATGGTTAATAGAATTTTAATAATTGGTGCTACAGGGCAAATAGGAAGTGAATTGACAATTGCATTAAGAAAAATTTATGGAAATGATAATGTTATAGCATCTGGAATTGAAAATCCATGCGAAAAATTAAGACAATCGGGGATATATGAAATTTTAGATATTTTAGATAATCAAAAAATAGTAGAAGTAATTAAAAGACATAAAATAGATGCTATTATAAATATGGCAGCTATTTTATCAGCAGTTGGAGAACAAAAGCCAATTTTTGCTTGGAATGTTAATATTAATGGTTTATTTAATATACTTGAAATTTCAAAAGAGTTAGGAATTAAAAGGATTTTAAATCCAAGTTCAATTGCTGTTTTTGGGCATACTACTCCAAAAGATAATACACCACAAGAAACAATTTTGCGTCCAACTTCAATGTATGGTATATCAAAAGTAACAGGCGAATTACTTGCCGATTATTATGTTTTTAAATACGGACTTGATGTTAGGGGATTGCGATATCCAGGTATTATCAGTAACGAAACATTACCAGGCGGAGGTACAACCGATTATGCTGTTGCTATATTTTATGACGCAATAAAATATGGGTCGTACAAGTGTTTTCTTAGAGAAGATACTATGTTGCCAATGATGTATATGCCCGACTGTTTAAAGGCTACTATTGATTTATTTCATGCAGATAAAAGTAAATTAAAGCATTATAACGATTTTAATGTTGCCGCATTCAGTTTTAGTCCAAAGATGTTATCCGAAAACATAAAAAAATATTTACCCGAATTTAAGATAACTTACCAGCCCGATTTTCGTCAGGCTATAGCAGATTCTTGGCCTCGTAGCATAGACGATAGTTTTGCTCGAGAAGAATGGGGTTGGCAACCGTCTTATACAATGGACGATATGGTAAAAGATATGTTGACCGTATTAAAAGAAAAACACGAAAAAGAGCTTATTTAACAGCTTTTAAATTTTTATATTATAAATTATTTTAAAAAACTTTGCATGTCTATTGAAGTTAATAATGTTACAAAATTATTCGGAAATCAAAAGGCATTAGATAATGTTTCGCTTACAGTTAAAAAAGGAGAAATTTTTGGCTTTCTTGGACCAAACGGTGCTGGTAAAACCACTTTGATGAAGATAATAATGGGTGTTTTACCACCAACAGAAGGTCAGGTTTATGTAAACGGATTAGATTTTCTTCAACACGAAATAGAAATAAAACGTCAAATAGGTTATTTGCCCGAAAACAATCCGTTATATTACGATATGTATGTTATTGAATATTTACAATTTGTTGCATCTATATATAAAATAAAAAATAAAGCTAAACGAATAAATGAAATTATTGAACAAACAGGCTTAACTGCTGAACAACATAAGACTATTGGCTCGCTTTCGAAAGGTTATAAACAAAGAGTAGGTATTGCTCAGGCACTTATACATGATCCCTCGGTGCTTATATTAGATGAACCAACGAGTGGTTTAGACCCAAATCAAATTATAGAAATTAGAAATTTAATTGCACAAGTTGGCAAAAACAAAACAGTATTACTTTCTACACATATTATGCAAGAAGTTGAAGCGATTTGTAATCGTGTAATAATAATAAACAAAGGGAAAATTGTTGCCGATAATAAAAAAGATGTTTTACAGGAAGTTCTTTCAGATAAAAATAAACAAATTATTTTTGTTGAATTTGATAAAAGTGTAGCAATAGAAGAACTGCAAAACATTAAAGGAGTTAGTAAGGTTAGAGGTATTAAAAAAATGCAATATTTGATAGAAGCAATCTGTGATGAAGATATTAGACCACACATTTTTCAGTTTGCAATCAAAAAACAATTAACTGTATTGTCGTTGCAAAAAAAAGAAAAAAGCTTGGAAGAAGTTTTTCACGAATTGACTAAAGAATAAAATTTTTGAAAATCATTTAAAAAGTTGTAAAAAAATTAAATTATTTATAACTTTGCAGTCCAAATTTTTAACCTTTAAATATTAAGTTTATGTTAAATCATTACGAAACCGTTTTCATTATTACTCCCGTTTTATCTGATCCCCAGATGAAGGAAACGGTACAAAAATTTAAAAATTTAATTTTTGACAATCAAGGGGAAATTGTCCACGAAGAGGAATGGGGCTTAAAGAAACTAGCTTATCCTATTCAAAAGAAAACAACAGGATTTTATGCTTTGATAGAATATAAGGCAAAACCTGAATTTATTGCAAAATTAGAAACTGAATTTCGTCGAGACGAAAGAATTATTCGATTTCTTACCGTTAAATTGAATAAATTTGCAATTGAATACAACCAAAAACGTCGCGAAAAATATTTAGCAACAACAATTAAAGAATAGGAGGTTTTTATTATGAGTCAAAACGATAGCGAAATAAGATTTCTTACTCCACCTTCTTTTGAGATTAGAAAGAAAAAATATTGCCGTTTTAAGAAAAGCGGAATCAAATATATAGATTATAAAGATCCTAATTTTTTGAAAAAATTTTTAAATGAACAGGGTAAATTATTACCACGCCGTATTACAGGGACATCGTTAAAATATCAAAGGCAGTTAGCTATAGCTGTTAAACGTGCACGCCATTTAGCATTATTGCCATTCGTAACTGATTTGTTAAAATAAGGAGGATCTTATATGGAAATTATATTAATACAAGATTATCCAGGATTAGGTCATAAGAACGATTTAATTAAAGTTAGAGATGGTTATGCTCGTAATTTTCTTATACCTAAAGGTATTGCTATAATGGCTACCGAAAATGCAAAAAAAGTGCTTGCAGAAAATTTAAAACAGCAAGCTCATAAAGAAGCCAAATTAAGACAAATAGCAGAAGAAAATGCTAAAAAACTGTCGAATATAATAGTAAAAATTGTAGCTAAAACAAGTTCTAAAGGAAAAATTTTTGGCTCAGTAAATACAATTCAACTTGCCGATTCGCTTAATAAGCAAGGTTTTATTGTTGACAGAAAAAATATTACTATTTACGATGCTGATAATATTAAAGAAGTTGGAACTTATAAAGCAAAAATAAAATTATATAAAGATATATCTGCCGATTTTACTTTTGAAGTTTGCTCAGAATAAAATATTTTTACTGTTTTATTATTTAAGAGGAGGCTGTCTCGATTTGAGGCAGCTTTGTTTTTTTTAGTAAAAAATTATATTTAATCCCAAATTACGCATTAGAAAAATAAATTAAGTAGTGATAGTTCACTTGATGTATTACATAGTCTTGTACACTATTCTTTAATAATTAATTTTTCAAAAGGAGAAAAGAAAATAAAAAAACAAAACAATAATGTTATAAGTATATTTGTGTACTTTAATCGAGTTTGCTTATTTTTGCTAAAATTAATGATTTTATTTTAAATGAAAGTACTAGGAATTATTCCTGCTCGGTATGCGTCAATTCGTTTTCCAGGTAAACCACTGGTAAATATTAATGGTAAAAGCATGATACAAAGAGTATATGAGCAGTCGATGCAAGTTTTTGATTTCTTGTATGTAGCAACAGATAACGGTACAATAGAGAGTCATGTAAAAGATTTGGGATATAATGTTGTAATGACATCATCATTACATCAGTCTGGCACTGATAGATGTGCAGAAGCTTTATGTATTATTGAAGAAAAAGAACAAACGAAATTTCAAATAGTTGTTAATATACAAGGAGATGAACCTTTTATTATGCCTGAACAATTAAAACAACTTTTGAAACCATTTACAAATGATTATACACAGATAACAACGCTTATAAAAAAGGTTGAAAATTATAATGATTTAATTGATGTTAACAAGCCAAAAGTTGTAGTAAATAAAAATGGAGAGGCTCTATATTTTAGTCGAAGTATTATTCCATACATTAGAAATGTAGAACATACGGAATGGTTATCAAATTTTGTTTATTATAAACATATTGGATTATATGCATATCATTCTGACATATTAAAAGAAATAACAAAACTTAAGCCTGGTATTTTAGAGCAAGCAGAATCATTGGAACAATTAAGATGGTTAGAAAATGGGTACAAAATAATGACAATAGAAACCAAATACGAAACTATTTCTATTGATACACCTGAAGATTTAAAAAAATTGAGTTTTTTGTAAATTATTGTTGTTGCTTATATGTAGCTTTTCTTAATCTGTCCATAATAGCAATACCTATTCCTATTTCTTCGACAGGTTCTGCAACAATAGCTTTTACGTCCGATTCTTCAAGTTCGTGTATAGATGAGAATAAATTAACAGCATATTCTTTTAAGTCTTTATTTTTAGAGACAAGTATAACTTTTTTGTATTCTTCAACATTTTGTCCACTATATGAAATTAAACAAAGTTCATTTTTTGCATAAGTGATGTTGTGTTTGCCAAGTATAAAAATTGGTTTTTCTGGCTTGTAGTGCGATTTAATCATCCCCGATGCTAGTATTTTATTATGATTTTCTGGTTCATGATGATATGGCAAAATACTTTCAATTTCTTCTTTGGTAATTATTCCATATCGAAGTATATCAAAGCCTTTTTTGTTCAGCTTAATAATTGTAGATTCTATGCCTACATTTGTTTTACCGCCATCAATAATAAAATCGACGTTAGGTAATTGTTTTTTTACATGTTGTGCTGTTGTTGGACTTAATTTACCAAATTTGTTGGCACTTGGTGCAGCAATAGGGCATCCCGATAACTCAATTAGTTTCAATGCTATTTCATTATTGGGGATACGAATACCCACACTCGGTAAACCTGCTGTTACAATATCTGGTACAGAAGTTTTTTTTGGTAATATAATAGTTAACGAACCTGGCCAAAATTTTTCTGCAATCTTATATATTCTATCGTCTTCAGTAATGGTAAGTTGTCTTATATCATTTATACTTGCTATGTGAACAATTAAAGGATCGAATGAAGGTCTTTCTTTTAATTCAAATATTTTAGCAACAGCATAAGCATTAAAAGCGTCAGCACCAAGTCCATAAACTGTTTCTGTTGGAAAAGCAACTAATTTTCCTTCTTTAATATATTTTGCAGCTTTTTCAATTTTTGCGTGTAAATACATTTCTCAAACGATTTATATCATCTATACTAAAAAAAGTATTGTACCAAAAAAGCCAACAGATAAGGCAATTGTAATACTAAAAACGTAATTACGAAAGATATCAAATAAAAGCCTACCAAGAAAATGGAAAACAACTACGGCAACAACGTAACCTAAAAATATTATTGGGTAATAATAATTAAAATTTTCTGAACCAAATTTTGAAGTTGTTCCTTTTGCAAAAAGTACAAAATTGGCACCCAAATAAAAACCTATTAGTGAAGGTATAAAATTAAAAAGTAAGTTATATGCAGGAATAAAAAATAATAAAATTATAGCGAAAGATTGCAACAACGAAGCAATAAAAACTAAAAAAAAATTTCCCTCCAAAATACCAGCAATTAAATAGCCAGTTGTTAATAAAATAGCTGAAATAAAAAGAAAAAGTTTGATTTGTAAATGTATAAGCCTTCGTAAAATTATCATTGTTAGAGGAAATATGGCTATAATACTTCCAAAAAATAAATGTGTTTGATTCGAATACCAGTAAAACTTTTTAATTAGTTCATCTGCAAAAATACTCAATGTATATATGCTTCCAATACATAGCATTATCGAAAAAGAACTAATAACTGAAAAATATTTTGAATAGCTTTTTTGATTGTTATGCATCTTTCTTAACTTCAGCAGATTTCTGATGTACTTGATTTTCGAGCATTTTTTTGTACTCTATTATTTTATTTAGCCCTTCTTCGTTATTAAAGTAAATAATTTGAGCTGCAAGAATACCAGCATTTTTAGCACCATTTAGTGCAACAGTAGCAACTGGTACTCCACCTGGCATTTGTAAAATTGATAAAACAGAATCCCATCCGTCTATTGAATTAGAAGATTTTATTGGAACCCCAATAACTGGTAATGGACTAATTGATGCGATCATTCCAGGTAAATGCGCTGCTCCACCAGCTCCTGCAATTATTACGCCTACACCTCGCTTGTGTGCATTAGCTGCAAACTCGAACATTTTTTGTGGTGTTCGATGAGCCGAAACAATATCCAACTCATAAGGAATATTAAAATATTTTAAAATTTCGGTTGCTTGTATCATTATAGGTAGGTCTGAATCAGAACCCATTACTATGCTAACACGTTTTATTTCCATGATTTAACTTTTATTATAGATTGAACATGTTCTGCTTTTTTAATTGCTTCGTATATATCGTTGTCAATAACAGTAATATGACCCATTTTTCTAAATGGTTTAGTAGTTTTTTTTCCGTATAAATGAATCTTTACACCTTCTAAACTCATGCTTTGCGTTAAGCCTTCGTAATAAGCACCACCAAAGTGCTCGGGCTCGCCAAGTAAATTTATCATTACAGCAGGAATCTTAAGTGTTGTACTTCCCAGAGGTAAATTTAGAATAGCTCTTAAATGTTGTTCAAATTGAGAAGTTACAACGCTTTCTATTGTATGGTGTCCACTGTTGTGTGGTCGCGGAGCCACTTCATTAACTAAAACTTTGCCATCTACATCTATAAAAAATTCTACTGCTAATAAACCTTCTATTTTTAAAAATTCTGCTAAATTTTTTGATATTCTTTCTGCTTCTATACTTTGTTCTGTTGTTATCTCAGACGGACAAATAAGCATTTTTACAAGATTGGCTTTGGGTTCAAAAACCATATCTACTGGCGGAAAACACTTAATTTCTCCATTTTTGTTTCTTGCAACAATTACAGCTATTTCTTTATAAATGTTTATTTTATTTTCAACAACCGAAGGTCCGTCGAGAAGTTCGTTTAGGTTTGTTTCATCGTTTACAATAGTTACACCACGCCCATCATAACCACCTTTTCTAAGTTTTTGAACAAAAGGGAATTGTATTTTTTTGTTCTTAACAGCATCTATTATTTCTTCTTTCGACTGAAAAAGATTGAAAGTAGAAGTAGGGATATTGTGTTTTTGGTAAAATTCTTTTTGCAATCCTTTGTCTTGTATAAGTTTTAAGATTTCAGGGTCAGGAGCAATTTGTAAACCTTCAGATTTAAGTTTCAAAAGAGCATCTACATTTATGTTTTCTAATTCAAAAGTTAAAAAATCTACCAATTTCCCAAAATTATAAACATCGTTGAAATTTTGTGGGCTACCTTTTACATATACTGATGCAACATTTCTTGACGGGCATTGTTCGTCCATATCCATAACGTATGTTATAATATCCCATTTACTTGCATCTTGTATTAGCATTTTGCCAAGTTGTCCGCCAGCTATAATACCTAATTTTAAGTTCGATGTTACCAATCTATCCATTGTAGTATTCTTGAAAAAAATTGCATGTAAAATTAACAATTAAAAACAGAATATTGATTAACTTAGTTGAATAAAAGTTTTATATATTTATCTCAAATTCTTTCTTATAAGTATATTGCTAAATACTACCATTTATAAAAAAAATTAACAATTTGCTCTAAACATAATTATGAAGGTAATGTAGAAGTAAAAATACTGTATTTGTTTCTACCATATTACTAGATAAGTCATTTGCTTTTATTGTCATTCAACATAAATGTCAGGAAAACAAAAAAATTACTTTTTTGTAGCAGTTGATATTGCATAAGTTAGTACACAAATTTTTTAATAAATTATTGACTAAGTTTAATTACATTTTTTTATATCTATAAAATATTATTAAATTTGTTTATTTTTGTTCAGTAATGTTGTATATATTATGAGAATTTTAAAATTATTATTAATTATTTTTATATCTCTTCAATCAAATTGTCAGAATATGGGCAAAAATGAGATAATAATGTTGCCAAAACCTGCATTAAAAAGTAATATTAGTGTAGAGGAAGCATTATACAAACGACGTTCTGTAAGGTCATACAAGAAGGAACATTTGACAATTCAAGAAGTTTCGCAGCTGTTATGGTCGGCTTATGGTGTTACATCAGGTCGAAAAAAAACTTGTCCGTCAGCAGGTGCTACATATCCACTAGAAATTTATTTAGTATGTGGCGAAGTAGATGGCTTAAAAACAGGCTTATATTATTATAATTCGCAAGAACACTCTTTAAGAAAAATAAGCGATTCAGATTTAAGAAAGCAGCTTACTATTGCGTCGTTAAA
>JBBIKO010000013.1:0-15835 GCA_037445415.1 Bacteroidota bacterium | reverse complement strand
ATTTTTATTATATATCTCTTCAATAATCTTTACGCCATTTTCACCAATTTTTTTGCAGGCTAAAATTTCGTTTTCTTCAAAATGCTTGGCTCTTAAAAAAATATCTTCTTCATTAACTGAATTTTGCTTTATTAAAGAGAAAACAAAATCTAATCCTTTTTTTAAGTTAACTGCTGTAGGTCTCGATTGCAACAAAATTTCATAATCTTTATAAATTTTATCTAAGTTACTGTTGTTAATAACAAACGATAGCCACATAGCATAGGCAGCAGTAATACCTATAGCAGGAGCACCACGTACTTCAAGCTTTTTAATTGAATTTATTATTTCGTCTATAGTCGTTAAATTTTTTATCTGAAATTCAAATGGTAAAAGTGTTTGGTTAATAATGTATATTTTTTTTTCAGAAAAATTAGCCCATACTGATTTATAGTTTTTGTCGAATGCTTTCATTCTATGCTTACTTCAAAAATTTTACCTTTATTTTCATTTTTTAAGAAAGGAATAAAATCTTGCTCAAAAACAGGATTAGGCCACCATTCGGCAAGGTGATATTCCTGATTTATAACCAAAACCATTTGATTGTTTGGTATGCTTGTATTTTTGTAGCTCATATATCCAACTTCGTATAATTGATTTTTTTCTGGACCAATTCGCCATATTATTTCTTTTGGTTTCCATTCAATTTGAAAATAGTAATATTCTTTATTAAATATTTCGTCGTGTTTTATAGGGGTTCTTATTGTTAGTGCCTGATAAAGCTCGTTCCAACGAAGGGCTTCATATTTCTTGTTGTTATGTTTAATGTACTGAATTGGATAATCGTAGTTTTCTGGATCTTTTGACGCTAGGTCCCAATTTGTTAAGGCAACAATTATTAAGTTGTCTTTTGTTCCATCATAATTTTTTGAAAGTTCTCTTAATTTTGAATCATTATAATATTGATGAGGCCAATACGGGTTTGTTTTTATCAATTCAAAATCAATTTCTGAATATGATGTAAATGGGTTTCTTTCGCCTTCGGGATTGCCTTTTGGAGTGTAGCCCGAACGACTATGACGACGATGATTCCACGGATGCAAATCTTGAGTAATTAACCATATTGCATCAGTTATACCATTCCAAATGTTATGTTTATTAAGCATTTTAGAAAATTTTACTTTTGCAGTAATTTTACCATAAGTAATCCCTATACGAGTTTTTACTCCAACATTTAATTTTGCTGCGTCATAGAGCGATTTATTCGAAGGATTAAATATTTCAATAAAATTATTATTCATATTAACATTTTCGCATGCACATTTAACATTTCTTATCCACGATGATTCCCGTTTCGAAACATCGTTATATTTTTGTTTGTAATAGTTATATTCATTTAAACTAAAATTGTCTTTATCCCAATCAACAATTTTTGGTATTGTATTAAGTTTAAAATTGCGATTTTCATGGGAGAAAAAATGTTCAAACAAAGCATTCTTGAATAGGTGATATGAACTTCCACAATTTTCTTTTTCCTTAATATTAAGGTTTACTGGTAATTTTGCTTTATCAACAAATACACCTGTTTGAGGTTCAATAACTAATTTTAAGTTAACAAATGAATTATTTAAGAAAGTATAAACATCTTTAATATTTTTCCCTTCACCAAATAAAAAATATTGGTAAGGATTTACAAATAATCCTTGCCGATTTTGTTTATGTATATACTTAATGTATTCTGGAATTTTTTGCAAAGACTTTTCGGTACACACAACAAGTAAAGCACTATACTTCCCCATACGAGGATTCCGTTTCCACAAATGATTGAAATTTCCAGTATTTCTTTTATCTTTTAATACCCATATAGCATCCATATATGCTTGTTCTTCAAACGACATTTTGTTGTTTTTAGCTTTCTCTTCAACGCTTTTTTCCCATTCGATTGAAGAATTAATATTTTTTATCATATTTCGAATACTTTCTTCTGTAACATAAAATTCGTCGAATGAAGCACCTTTGTACTTCTGTTCAAAACGAGGATTACCAATAATTATGAAAGAGTCTATAACTGTTTCTGAAAGTACTTCTTTAAACCCTATTGTGTCTGTCCAACTTCCGTAAAAGTTTTCGTATGAAAGTGAATCTGTTTCTTCAAACTTGTAAGATTCGTTTTGGTAATATATTTTATAGTATAATTTTTCATTTTTCTCTTTTTCGACCTGGAATTTGAATTTTATATTTTTAAGAATGCTACTGTCGCTTTGAATATTTTCGTAAGGAAACATTATTCCGTTAGTTATAACATTAGAAGTATTAACTTCATAAATGCTGTCTTTTAAATTAAAGCCAATTTCGGCAAATTTTATAACTTTTTTTTCTGAATTACTACATGAAAAAAGTATATTTAGAACAATAAATAAAATAAATACATGTTTCATAAATTGGAACAGATTTTGACAAAAATACGTATAATTTCGTGTATATGATAAAAATGATATTAGTTGTATTTATTTTTCTTGCAGTAATTGCATCGTTTGGTCAAAAATTAGAACCCACCGAAAATTTGGCTTTAATAAATATTCAAGTCTCTGATTTTAAACAAAAAGCTCTTCCTAACGAAATTATTACATTTATTTCAAAAAACACACAAAAACATTATACTGTTAAATCTAACGAAAAAGGTTTAGCTTCTTTGCTTTTGCCCGAAGGTGGTACTTATGATATACAATATCGCGACTTCATGGAACAACAGAATTATTCTACGATAACTATACCTAATCAGGATGGAGCTTACACATACGATTTAAAAATTAAATTTGAACCTGCTAAAACTTATACATTAAAAAATGTTCATTTTGAAACAGGTAGAGCTACGCTAACTATAAGTTCGTACCCTGCGTTAAACGAATTGGTAGAAGCTCTGAAAAACAAACAAAATTTAATAATAGAGATTGCCGGACATACAGACAATGTTGGAACACATGAATATAATTTAAAACTTTCGCAAGATAGAGCTGAGGCTGTTAGAAATTATTTAATTTCCAAAGGAATTGCACCACATCGAGTTCAGGCAAAAGGGTATGCCGATAGTCAGCCGGTTGCTTCTAATGCAACTGAAGAAGGTAGAGCTAAAAACAGACGTACCGAAGTAAGAATTAGCAAAGAATGATACCGACATACATACTCTTCATGTATAATTAAATGTATTACTCATTGTAATTATTTACTTAGTAACGATATATGTTACTGTGTTAATTTTAAAAATATGCAAAAATTTTATATTTAACATTAAAGGAATTTGTTTTTTTATTTAAAAGTGATTTATTTTGTAATAATATAAACATAGTTTAATACAAAATCTATGAATAAATACTTTATTTTTCTGATAATTTTTTTGTTTAAGAATACATTTGCACAAAGGCATAGCATAGATTTTGATATTAAATTTCTTGAAGCGGAGCGTTTGATAGAAAAAGGTGATTTTCCTTCGGCAATTGTTATTTATAAAGAATTATTGGAGCAAGAATCAGATAACGCCAATCTTAATTTTAAAATGGGTTATTGTTACCTTAATACTGTTTTAGAAAAAGATAAAGCAATAAAATATCTCAAGAGAGCGATAACAGATATTGATATAAATTCTGATTCTGATAATCCGGACGAATTGGCAGCACCTATAGAAGCATGGTATTTTTTAGCAAAAGCTTACCATCATAATTATCAATTTGCGAAAGCAATTGAAATATTAGATTCTTTAAAAGCAAATATTCCAAACTATAAAAAAGAGTTTAGCGAAAATATTGATGAAATTGTAGAATATTGTAAAAACGGAATAGAGTTAATGAAATATCCCATTCAGATGCAAATTACAAATATAGGTGGAACAATAAATACAGAATACGACGAGCATAGTCCTGTTTTCTCTGCCGATGAATCAACATTAATTTTTACTTCGAAAAGAAAATCGGATGTGCATGTAGCTAAAACCGAAGATGGACAATATTACGAAGACATATACATAAGCCATAAGCTATCCGATGGACAGTGGACAGTTCCGGTTCCTATAAGTCCCAAAGTAAATACACCAACACACGAAGCATCTATAGGTTTATCGCCCGATGGGCAAGAACTTTATATTTACAAAGATGAATCAACATTATTAAATCCACGAGATGGGAACATATATGTTAGTTATTTAAAAGGTTCGGAATGGACTGTTCCCGAGAAAATTATTATAAATACAAAATATAACGAAAATCACGCAAGTATTTCTGCCGATGGTCAGGAATTATATTTTACAAGCGACAGACTAGGGGGATTTGGCGGAATGGATATTTACAGATCGAAGCGATTGCCTGATGGGAAATGGGGAATTCCTGTAAATTTAGGTCCAAAAATAAATACTGAAAAAGATGAAATTAGTCCTTTTATTCACCACGATGGAGTAACACTTTTTTTTAGCAGTAAAGGACACAATAGTATGGGTGGATTTGATATATTTTATTCTGTTTACGACGAAAAAAATGAATGGAACAAACCAACTAACTTAGGTTATCCAATAAACACACCAAACGACGATGCTTTTTATGTTCCAACTCCCGACGGACTTAGAGCTTATTATGCTTCGCAGCAAACAGGCGGAATTGGACGAAATGACCTTTATATTATTACTTTACCAAAAAGTGAAGAAAAATTGCTTACAGTTATGACTGGTTACATTACATTAGGAAATAATCAATTACCCGAAAATGTAACCATCACAGTAACAGACGAACAAACAGGAAAAATTATAGGAATTTATACACCTAATTCAAAAACAGGAAAATATCTTTTTATATTAAAATCCGGCAAACGATACGTAATTACAGTAGAAACAGATGTTTTTTTGCCTTATACAGAAATAATTGATGTTTCTGATACAGTAGCTTATCAAAAATTAGAGCGTCCGATTTTTTTAGAGCAAATTAATATTAAATCTGTACAAAAAGATTACAAATATCATTTTAAACCCAATCAAACAGAATTATCGTCGTACGAAGCTTTGAGTTTTGTAAAAATAGGAAAAATAATGAAATACCTTCCTGAATTTAAGATTCATATTATTTTACCTGCTAACAACGCTATGCCAGATTTAAACGAAATACGAGCAGACATAATAATAGAAAATCTCACAGATAAAGGCATTCCATTAACTAGAATCCAAGTTGTAGAAAAAGAAAATTTGAATTTGCCTAATGTTTTAAATTTATATATTATTGCTAATGACACATTTGAAATACCAAAGCTTTCAACTCAGGTTATTTCGGAAATTAAAACCGAAGAACCAAATTTAACAACTAAACCCAAAACATCTGGTAAGTTAACTATTTTCCCAATTTATTTTTCCTATAATAAATATATATGTCAGACAAATGAAGAAAATATTAAGAATATAGCCAACTGGTTGAAAAAGAACAAAAAAGCTAAACTTGAAGTTATAGGTTATACAGACGACTTAGGAACAGATGAATACAACATACAGTTAAGCAGACGTCGTGGAGAGTTTGTAAAAAAACAATTAGTTCAGCAAGGAATTGATAAAAATCGCATAATTGTTAAAGCAATGGGCAAAAAGAATCCTGTTGCTAGTAACGATACACCTGAGGGGCGTCAGCAGAATCGTAGAGTTGAATTTCGTATAACAAATATCAAAAATCCCGATATTGAAATTTTAAACAAAATAGAAATAAAATTCGATTAATTTTCATTCAAAAAAATTAAAATATTATTTACCATTTAATTAAATTTGGCGTCTTTAAAATAGTAACCAAAAATAAATAGCATTGCGTCGCTTTTTTGTTACAAATCTTTTTATAGTTCTTTTGCTCAATCTTCTGGTTAAGCCATTTTGGATATTTGGTGTAGATAGGAGTGTTCAAAATTACGTTGGAAGCGAAGAATACGGATTTTATTTTGCTCTATTCAATTTTACACTTATACTTAATATTTTACTCGATTTGGGAATTACAAACTACAACAACAGAAATATTGCACAGCACAATCAATTACTAAATAAACATTTATCAAATATATTGAGTCTTAAAATAGTTTTGTTTGTATTTTATACTTTTATTATTTTTTCAATTGCTTTAATAATAGGATACAAAGAAAGGCAACTTTATTTAATTATTTTTTTGGTTATAAATCAATTCTTTTTATCGTTAATACTTTATTTGCGTTCGAACCTTAGTGCTTTACATTTATTTAAAACAGACAGCATAGTTTCGGTACTAGACCGATTTATAATGATAATATTTTGCGGAATATTGTTGTGGCTTAATCCGTTTTCTACACCTTTTACTATTGAGCATTTTGTTTATGCTCAAACTATATCATATTTCATTGCAGTTTTAATAGTTTTAGTTATTGTTTTGAAAAAATCGGGAAAAATATATTTGCATATTGATTGGCAATTTTTCATCGTGTTTTTAAAACAAAGTTATCCCTATGCCATTCTTATTTTACTTATGTCGTTTTATAATCGTATTGATGGAGTAATGTTAGAACGTATGCTCGAAAATGGTAAAGAGCAAGCAGGAATATATGCTCAATCGTTTCGCATTCTTGATGCAGCTACTATGTTAGCATATCTTTTTGGGGGCTTGCTATTACCAATGTTCTCTAAAATGATTAAGGAAAAACAAGATATTTACCCTCTTTTACAACTCTCATACAAAATTATTATTTTGCCAATTATACTATTTCTTATTGTAGCAATTATTTATGCTCCACAAATAATGGACTTACTATATTATCATAGCGACAATTATTCTACAAATGTGTTTAGAATACTTATAATTGGACTTTTTGCCACAGCAACCACGTATATTTATGGAACATTGCTTACTGCTAACGGAAATTTAAAAGAATTGAACAAAATGGCACTTATAACAATGGTTATAAACATTGTGCTTAATTTGATTTTAATCCCACATTTTCAGGCTTTAGGCTCAGCCATATCTGCTGTAGTTGCTCAACTTTTCTCAGCTTTTTATCAAATTTTGCTTGCTAACAAACTTTTTAATATTAAAACTAACAGCAAATTTATTTTGCAAATAGTTTTTTTTCTTATTGTTTCACTATTTTTTGGAATATGTTGTTATTACTTTATAAACAATTGGATATTAGGTATTTCACTAATAGGTATAGTAGGAATATTATTAATTTTTGCAACAGGAATTGTTAATTTGAAAATGCTTAAGGCTTTTATTGTTAAAGATTAATATTAGAAACCTGATAAAATTTTTTCTAAGTATATATCTTCTACATTTTGCATTTGCAAACGGTTTTCTTTTGTGTCGTCTTTAAATCCTAATAAATGTAAAACACCATGAATAATAACACGTAATAATTCTTCTTTATAAGTTTGTTCTAATTCTCTGGCATTTTCTTTAACTTGTTCTGTACTAATGAATATATCTCCCGAAATGACATTGTTCTCATTGTAAGAAAAAGTAATAACATCGGTGTAATAATTATGATTTAAAAACTGTTTGTTTATTTGTAACAAATAGTCATTCGAGCAGAAAATGATATTTATATTTCCAGTTTGTTTTTTGTGATTATTTATTGTGCAACTTATCCAGGAACTTATTTTTCGTTTTTCCCCTTTTATTTCATCTTTTACTTGTTCGTGAAAAAAGTAAATGGGCATTATCTTATCAATTGTTATTGATTTTTAGTTTAACCCATAGTTTGCTTCCGTTTTCTTCAAATTTTAGCTCATCGGCGAAATGCGATATTAAAAAAATTCCTCTTCCATGAGGTTTTTCTATATTTTCTGGTGTTGTTGGGTCTGGAATATTATTATAGTCGAAACCATTTCCTTCATCTTTTACCGAAAAAATAAATTCACCATTAATTATTTCATATTCTATTTTTACAATTTTCGACTCGTCTAGTTTATTCCCGTGTATTATAGCATTATTTACAGCTTCGACCATTGATACTAGTAAATTTCCGTACACATCACTGCTAATGCTGTATTGTTGAATGATATCATCAACTAATTGTTCTACTAAATTGATGTTTTCTATTTTTGATGGAAATTGCAATCGATATTTCATAGCCCTATTGGTTTAGGTTAATCATATATTTACGGTATAATTCTTGATAAAATTTTTGTAACGGTAAATTGCTATTGTATAATATTTCATCATAGATGCTTTTTTTTCTTTTATACTGAAAAATTTCTTTAGGGTTACTAAATTTTTCATTTTTTCCTGTTTCAGATTCTCGTTTGTTTTCTATTTCTCGCTCATTATCAGACTTTTCGGCTTCTAATAATCGTGTTAAAATTTGTTCTTGTCGAAATAGAGTTTGATTGCTAATGTTTCTGTTAGCGATATCTTTTTGTACGTCATTCATCAGATTTTTTATTTCTTGCAATTTTTTCATTGATTCGGGGCTAATGCCCGATTCACTCATCATTTCGTTTAATATTTGTTGCATTTTGTCTTGCATCGAAATCATTTTACCTAATTGTTCTGAAATATTTTTACTATCTTGCTTATTTTGCTGGTTTTTCATTTCGTTAAGAATAGATTGTAATTGTTGTTTAATTTGTTGTTGCATGTTTTTCAGTTGTTGATAACCTGGTTTTGGTTGTCCTTTTGTCTTTTTTTTGCATTGTCCGCCTTGACACATTTGTTCGGAACCTATTTCTTGCATTTGTTTTAATATTTGACCAAACAATAAAGCCAATTCGTTGCTTTCAGTCATTAATAATTGTTGCTTTATTTGTGCTTGCGATGTATTTCTTTCATCTAAGTGTTTTAATGTTTGATTTGCGTAGCTTTTTATGTTTTTAATATGTTTTTTTACAGGTTGACTAATCATTGGGTTTCTTTTTGCAAGGGCATTGAGCGAGTCTTCTATAACTTTTAAATTACCACGAATGTTATTTTGCTGTTGAATAATATGTTGATATTGTGGTTCGTGAGGTTTTGTTTGTTTCGTTCTTAACAATATTTCTTCTTGAGTAAACGATAAGTTTTTTATATCTTCGAGTAAAAACTTAAGTGCTTGTTCGTCTTCGGTATATTGTTCCATTGTATTTTGTTGCATCATTTGTTGCATTTTCTTACTAAGTTCTTTCAACTGATTTGCCGAATTTTTTTGTTTTTTGCTTGCATCTTTACGGTTGTTTTGTTGTAGTTCTTGTTGGCTTTCTTGCATTTGCTGTTCAATAAGTTGTTGCTCTTCTTGAAATGATTGCATTGAAAAAGGGTCGTTTAATTGATTGTTTTGCTTCATTATTTCTTGATAGTCTTTCTGCAATTCATTAAATTTTTCTTTTTGTTGTTCTTGCTTTAATATTAGTGAATCTATTTGTATGTTTTTTTTAAAGCTTTGTTCAGAGAGTTTTTCTTGTTGTTGAGAAAGATTGTTTAACTGTTCTGTTAAATTTTTCATTTTTTCTTCTACATCAAGTTTTTTTAATAATTCTAAAGTTCTGTCGAGTTCTTTATTTATTTCGTCACTTTTTATTTTATATTCTTGTGTCAATTTTTGTAATTTGTCTTTGTCAACGTTTTTCATCATTTCGTTAAGCTGTTGAATAAGATTTTTTAATTCGTCGTCGAATAAATTTTCCAAAAGTTCTTGAATTTGCTTTTGTTTTTCTAATAATTGTAAATCTTGTTCGCTAAAAGTTCGAAGCATGTTGTTTTTTTGTTTGTTTTGTTCACTCAATTGTTTTAAAGTTTTTTCAAGTTGCATTTGTTTTTGCAATAGTTGTTGAAACTTTTGGGTTTGTTCCCACGAAATGTATTTGCTATTTGAAAGACTTTGTTGTAACTTTTTTAGCTCTTTTTCAATATCGGAAGCATATTTTTCTGTTTGCTCTAATTGATTTATAATTGATTTTGTGGTTTCGTTACGATAATTTTCTAGTTCTTGCTTGTTTGGGATTCTAAATGTTTTAACCGATGTTTTAGAAGATTTACTGCCGTTAATAGCGTCATTGTCAAAAATTTCGAAATAATATTCAACGTCTCCTGAATAATTTTTTAAAGTAGAAAAATCGTACGAAAAATAAAATTCCTGATTTAGTATGTTGTTTTGTATGGGAATGGTTATTTCTTTTATCGAATCGTTTGCATAATGTAAAACAAAATTCAAACGCTTAAAACCATAATCGTCAGAAATTGAGCCTTTGAAGTAATACATACCCCACATTGTTGAGTCTGTTATAAAATCGGCTTGTATGCTTGGATAAATATCGGGAATTATGTTCAATTCGTAAACCATCGGTTTAGGTTTAGAAATTTGTTTGTTTGTTGGCATTACAGAGTATGTGGTTGAATAAAAAAATTTTTTATTTACATAAAATTCTTTATCGTTTCTTTGAGCTTTTAATTTGATGCTATCGTTAATTAAAAATATGATAGAATCGGTATGAGATGTTTGAAAAAACCATTGAATAGAACTTCCTGTTGGAGCTGTAATGTCGCCTGTATTTTCTATTATAACTGGCGAAATTCCCGTATATGCAGGAGGAACAACTTTTACTTTAAAATCAAGAATAGATGGAGGATACAACATTTCTAACCTGAATTTGTTTGATTTGTACCCATCTGCTTCGAAAAAGAAGTCAGCTGTGCGGTTTACTCCTTTAAGAACATAATTAAAAACCGATTTTTCTGTTTTGTTTAACAACAAACGTGTTGAACCAAAGTTTATATAGGCTTTTTGAGGAACGTATTTGCCAATAATCTTAACTTTTATTTCTATATCATTGCCTTGTGTAACCGATAACTCTTCATTTAAGAGTATAAACTGAAATGGAGCAGGAGGAATAAATTCTTTGTTAAAATAAACAATTCGTTCCGAACCCTCTTTTATAATGGCAGGTTTGTAAAGCAAAATAAAAATATATGAAACAACAAAAGCAGAAAAATATTTTAAAAACAGATATGTCTGGCGTATGTTTATTGCTAAATCGAATTGCAATGGCTTTATTTCGGCAATACGTTTGTCTATACTTGCAATTAAAAGTTGCATCGAATATTTATTTGTGCTTAATTCGGCTAATTCTAAGGTATTTGTTAAGCTATCTTTTAAGTTTGTAAAATGAGAACTAATAATTTGTGCTGCTTCTTTGTACTTAATTCCTTTTTTAATTTTTAAAAGATAAATTAGTGGATACAATACAAACTTAATAATTACAATTGAGTATAATATAATTGTTGTGTAAAAAATTATTGTGCGTAATAATGAAGACATGTGTAAAAAATATTCTATTGTAAAAACTATTAAACTCGACGACAAAAAAATAGTTAACAATAAAAATATGCCTTTTCGTAATTCGTTGACATAGTACTTACGAATAAATGTATCTAATTTATTGAGCAATAAATTATATTCGTTTGTAGGCATATTTTAGAAAAAACATGCTAATATAACAATTATTGTTTTATTTTAAAAAAATTGCAATAGCTTTATAAAAGCATTCTGAAAATTAAACTAATAACGAAAAGTAATTTGTTTATGTTTTTTATTTGTGTTCTTATTCTCCCCACACTTTGATTATCGTTCGCTTTATTTTTCTTCGTAGGTTTTGACAAGTTAGCGGTAACCGTCAATTATTTTGCAATCAGCTTCGGTTTTGGCAACAATTTGCGTAATTTGGGTTTATTTAGTCGTCCCTAAAAAATTCAATTTAAACATTTTAAACATTTTTTTTGTTGATAGAAAATGAAAAAAATGAATAAAAAAGTTTTTGAAAAACTGAAAACAATGTTTCGGAAAAACATCGTGCTTTAATTATAAATGTTTGCAAAGTTTTTACAAATAAAAGTTTCAACAATCTATTGTAAATAAATAAGTTATACGATTTTTAAGGGAAGACTATTTAAACATATTATTTTAATTATTTCATTCGTAGTTATGGATATTAAAAATAAAATTTTTAATAGTATATTATTCAAATGTTTTTATTAAGACATTTTAGGCTAAAAATTTAACTTCAATAATCTTTGTTTTTTTTATATATTTGTTATGCAAAATATTTTTTATGAAAAAGTTATTATTGTGGCTTTTTATTGTTTTTTTCTTTTCAATAGGTTGCAATATAAATGGTCAAAAACAAATTTCAAAAGTTAATATGAACATAGCAGATAGCATAAAAAATGACTTTGAACCATCTTATGTCAAATTACAACAAGAAGGGGTTTTAAAACAGAGAGGGCAGGAGTTATGGAAGCGAATGAAACAATGCGATTTATGCCCTCGCAATTGTGGAGCGAATCGAATTAAAGGTGAGCGTGGTGTATGTAAGGCTAATAGCGATCTCGAAATTTCGTCATACGGTCCTCACTATGGCGAAGAACCAGAATTGGTTGGGTCTGACGGCTCTGGAACAATTTTTTTTACCAATTGTGCATTATTATGTGTTTTTTGCATTAACTACGATATTAGTCAAATGGGCTATGGAAAAGTTCATAGTATTGAAGATTTGGCAAATATTATGTTGCAATTGCAAAAAAGGGGGTGTCATAATATAAACCTTGTTTCGCCTTCGCATTATGTGCCCCATATTTTACTTGCTTTAGATATAGCTTCTGAAAAGGGATTAAGGATTCCCATAGTTTATAATTCAAGTGGTTGGGAAAAAGTTGATGTAATCAAATATTTAGAAAATGTTGTAGATATTTACTTACCCGATTTTAAATACGGTTGTAACCATAATGCACAGAAATATTCAATAGGTGCTTCCGATTATGTTGAGCGAACACAAGAAACTATTTTTGAAATGAACAGACAAGTAGGAGTATTAAAAGTAAATCCTAAAACTGGAATAGCACAAAAAGGACTCATGATTAGGCACTTAATTATGCCAAATGATGTTTCTTGTTCTGAACAGGTTTTTAAATGGATTGCCGATAAATTACCTAATGAAACATATATCAATATTATGTCGCAATATACTCCTTATTTTAAAGCAAAACAATATCCTGAAATAAACAGAAGAATAACTTTAAAAGAATATCAAGATGCTATAAATGCCGCAAAGAAGGCAGGATTAACAAATATCAAAGAGCAAGGTTATTAACATAATAATTTCTTAATAAAATAATACTTATCTTTGATTCAAATTTTTTTGTTGTATGACGGATAATGAAGTGCTGCAAATAGATATAGAGAAGGTAATAGAACAAAAGAATGCTCGATTGAAAAAACTTTTACCTCGATTTATTATAAACTACATAAAAAAAAATTTACATCAAGAAGAAATAAATTTGTTTTTACAGGAAGCAAAAGATGTAAAAGAATATGCCTTTGTTAAAGCAGTTTTAAATTTATTTAAAACAACCTACAAAGTTTATGGTATTGAAAACGTTTTTAAGCAGGGACGCTATATTTTTGCAGCAAATCATCCACAAGGGGCAATAGACAGTATGTGTCTGATTGACACAGTTTATGAGAATTTTGGTGAATGTCGTTTTGTTGTTAACGATGTTTTGCTTCATTTAAAAAATTTTCATCCTATATTTTTACCGGTTAATCATTTCGGAAGTCAAAATAGAGAAAATGCTAAATTATTTGACGAGGCTTTTAATTCAAATATGCAAATTTTATATTATCCGGCAGGGCTTGTTAGTAGAAGTATTAAAGGTGAAATACGCGATATTCCATGGAAAAAATCGTTCATACAATTAGCTATAAAATATCGTCGCGATATTGTTCCTGTTTTTATTGATGCACGCAACTCTAAGTTTTTTTATCGCTTAGCACGCATAAGAACATTGTTAGGAATAAAAGCAAACATAGAGATGTTTTATCTTGCTGATGAAATGTTTAAACAAACAGGAAATGAACTACAATTATACTTTGGCAAACCAATTTCATATACTGTATTCGATAAAAGTAAGACTTATACAGAATGGTCATATTATGTACAAAATATAGTTTATAGTTTAAAAAACATGTAAATATTATGGAACAATATCCAAAGCGAATTATACCACCTATCTCCGTTGATTTGATTAAGAAAGAACTTACAAAAGATAAATTTATTCGTCGAACTAATCATGGTGGAAACTTAATATATTGTATAACTGCACACGATTCCCCAAATGTTATGAGAGAAATTGGGCGTTTAAGAGAACTTACTTTCAGAAGTGCAGGCGGAGGAACGGGAGAAGAAATTGATATAGATGAATTTGATACAGCGCCAGTGCCATACAAACAACTAATTGTATGGAACCCAAAAAGAGAAGAAATAGTTGGTGGGTATCGCTTTATTTTAGGTTCAGAATGCATTGTAAACAACAATAAGGTTAATTTAGCAACTTCGCGGTTATTTAACTTTAACGAAAAATTTATTAACGAATATTTGCTTTATACTATTGAACTTGGAAGATCGTTTGTACAACCCAATTATCAAAGTTCTGGTATAGAACGAAAAGGTATTTTTGCACTCGATAATTTATGGGATGGACTTGGATCGCTAATTGTTATATTTCCAAATATAAAATATTTCTTCGGAAAAGTAACAATGTATCCCAATTTTAATAGGAATGCTCGAAATTTAATTTTATATTTTCTTAAAAAATATTTTGGCGATGAAGAAAATCTTGTAACACCAATTGAGCCAATTTTAATTGAAGCTAACAACAAAGATTTAGAAATGGAATTTACAGGAAGTAATTATCATGAAAATTATAAAATTTTATCCCAAAAAGTTAGAAGTTTTGGAGAAATTATACCACCTCTTATTAACTCTTACATGAACCTTTCGCCAACTATGAAAGTATTTGGAACTGCTTTAAATAGAGAATTTGGTAATGTTGAAGAAACAGGTTTATTAATAACTATAAATGATATTTATAATGCAAAAAAGGACCGCCATGTATTAACATTTAAAATTGGGAATAGAGTTTTTCGATTTTAATACATTATTTTTTTGTTATTCGTCGGGTGTAATTTGTTTAAGTCGCTCAATTTGAGTTTGTTTCTTTACTTCGCGCAACTGGTTAGCTGTATTTGTAAAATATTGATGATTTGTTAAAAATTTAATTTGGAGTCTATTCCATTCATTTATATCACCTATTAAATTTTGTTCGTGCAATTCTCTATATAAAGTATTTGAAACAGGAATAAAGTCTTTTCTACCTAAATAATCAAGATCGGCATCGCAAATAATTTTTTCTAACAAAGCAATAGGACGTGGTGGCAATTCGGTAGCTTTTATAATAGAAGAGATTATTTCTATTTGTTCGTTTGAATATTGAAATTTGGGAAGAATTTCGCGAGCAATTTGTATGCTAATTTCTTCATGCCCTTTCGATTGAACTGTTTGACCAATGTCGTGAAATAAAGCGGCAGTTTTTAATAGCAATATTTCTTCGTCGTTTATTCCTTCGCCGCGTCCAATTATTTCAGATTGAATAACAACGTCTATTGTATGCTTTATGTTGTGGTAATACAAATATTTAGGTAGTTCTCGCTCTAATTTGTCTAAAACAAATTCTTCTAAATCGTCGTAACGAATTAGTTGAAGCTTTGTTTTGAAAGCACTGTTAGGAATTTGCCATTTTTCATCGAACGAGTATTCAGGAAGGAAGCCTGTAACTTCGTATAGATTTATATCGCCAATATATTTTGCAGGTAATTTCCCAAAATACGTACATTTGAAATATGCAGAAACTAGTTCTCTTGTATATTCCGATATTATTATTTTCCCTTCTATACTTGCTGCTTCGATGCGACTTGCAATATTTACTGTTTCTCCTTTAACTTCGTAATTTATTTTCTTTTTTCCTGAAATAGTGCACGATATTTGACCTGTGTGTATTCCCATATTTATTTCCCA
>JBBIKO010000012.1:13146-16082 GCA_037445415.1 Bacteroidota bacterium | reverse complement strand
ATTATTATTCAATCCATTTTCGAATCCTTCGATAAACGGAGCATATATTTGACTTACTGGATCTAAAACAGTAATAATATTATTTTTTGTTTTTGTACTTTGTCCATTAGCATTTTCTACAATTAATGTTACTGAATAATTACCAGGAGTACTATATGTTACAGTAGGGTTTGCAACTGTCGAAACGCTTGGATTGCCACCATTAAATATCCATGTTCTATTTGTAACTACTCCATTGTAAGAATCATCATAAAAAGTAACAGATGTTCCTGAACATATAAAGTAATTTGATGCATGAAAATCGGCAATCGGATGACAATTAGAAGGCGTAGTATCGAGAACACCTGTTGCAATTAAATTTTCTTTACTCCATAATGGACGGCGAATACCCATTAAAACAGCATCCATTCGTGCTTTTTGTCCATTTGTAAAAATATTATTGCAGTATCCCCATTGATAGTCCATATAATTTTCTATCATATCAGGTTCGTCTGGATTATCCTGATTGCAAGTATTCCTACTACCAGGCGTATAACAATTTAATGAAGTGTTTTGTGTTGCAGCATCTACTGGAGGTGTATCTGAAACTTCATCACCGTTTGGTGCAAAAAAAGATGGGCAACCACTTGAAGCTGGTAACAACCCAAGCATTAAATTCTGAAATGTATGATAAATATTTAAGTAGTGCCCAACTTCGTGTGTAAATGTCCTATTAGCAAGATTTATTCCCATACCACCAACATCTGCAGCTGTTCCAATAGTCCCTAAACAATCTTGTCTTATTAAAACTCCATCAATATCAGCATCGCCACCTGTAAGAGCTTGCGAAAGTGGATTATTAGGAGGAAAAGGACTCATACCTCCAATAAAGGCACCATCAGGCAAAACCATTCCAGAGGGATAAATGAAATTAACTACAAAAACATTCATATATTTATCTGTTGACCAGTGATATTGTTTCATCGTATTAAAATATGCCCAATCTGTTTGTAAATCGTAAATTCTATTGATACCATTAGTACAATTCCCATTTGGATCTTTTTTTGCTAACCTAAATTCAATAGAACAATTAGCGGCTCTTAGCTTAAAAAGAGAATATGTTAGTGCTGTGTCTGCATTTTGTTTAGAAAAATCTTTATTAAGTTTTTCAATTGCATCATATATTTGAGCATCAGAAATATTTTCACCGCCATACTTATGAATAACATGAACAACAACGGGAATAACCCTTTTTCCGTTTATTAAAGTATCTGTTTTATCAATCCAAGTACTATAAGTTAAACTATCAACTAATAATTTAATATTTTTTTCATACATTAAATACTTATCAAGTAATGAAAAATCTTCATAAATTTTTTGTTTTATCAATATATCGTCAGCAAAAATTTTCTTTAAAATTTGTGAATAAACCACTGAATACAAAAAACTTATTAAAACACATAATAATATTCTTTTCATATTTTTAATTTTTTTGCACATAAAATTGAATATTTATTTTTAATGTTCAAAATTTTTTTTTAATTTTTTACAATTTAAAATTATTCTAAATAATAATTGTTGTAATTTTGTAAAAAATATTATGCATTCTGATGAAATTTACATTAATAATTTTGAATATATAAACGAATTATACATTCAAAATCCATCAGAAATAGATAAAAGCTGGAAATATTTTTTTGATGGTTATTATTTAGGCCAAAACAGTAATTTAGACGTTTTTGATAAACAAATTATAGAAGATATTTATGAAGAATTTAAGGTTTTACATTTAATAGATGATTACCGAAAAAGAGGTCATTTATTTACCGAAACAAACCCTGTAAGAAAAAGAAGAACATATAGTCCTACACTTGATATTGAAAATTACGGCTTAAATGAAACTAACCTCAACAAAAGTTATAAAGCAGCAAGAGAACTTGGTTTACCCGAAAACACAACTTTACAAGAAATAATAAATCATTTAAAACAAACATATTGTCGTTCCATAGGAGTAGAATTCATGTATATACGCTTCCCCGAAATTGTATCATGGTTTAAAGAAAAAATAGAATCCATAAAAAACACCCCAAATTTTTCGTTAAAACAAAAAAAGAAACTTTATAAATATTTAATTGAAGCTAATTTTTTTGAACAGTTTTTACATAAAAAATTTGTAGGTCAAAAGCGATTTTCATTAGAAGGATTAGAAGCTATTATCCCTGCTTTGCAAGTTTTAGCCGAGTACGCAAGCAATTTACAAATAAAAGAAATAACTCTTGGAATGGCTCATCGAGGACGTTTAACTGTTCTTGCTAATTTTTTTGAAAAACCATTAAATGAATTATTTAAGGAATATATTGGAAAAAATTATAACGATGAAACTATTTTAGGCGATGTAAAATATCATTTAGGCTATAATAATATTAAAAAAATTAACAACAAAGAGCTTTTTATGTCTCTTTTACCCAATCCATCTCATTTAGAAACTGTAGGTCCAGTGTCTTTAGGTTTTGCCAAAGCAAGAATTAACAAACTATATGATGGCAATTATAAAAAGTTATTACCAATAGTTATACATGGTGATGCAGCAATTGCAGGTCAGGGGATTGTGTACGAAACTGCTCAAATGTCGTTATTAGAAAGTTACGGTGTTGGCGGAACCATACATTTTGTTTTGAATAATCAGGTTGGGTTTACAACAAATTACATGGAAGCTCGTTCGAGTATATATGCAACCGATATAGCAAAACTAACACATTCGCCAATTTTTCATGTTAATGCAGACGATACAGAAGCAGTTGCTTATATTGTAATGTTGGCTCTTGAATTTAGACAAAAATTCCATCGCGATGTTTATATAGATATTTTAGGATATCGCAAATACGGACATAACGAAGGCGATGAACCTCGCTTTACACAACCAACTTTATACAAAATTATCGAAAACCACCCTCCTG
>JBBIKO010000012.1:3626-13136 GCA_037445415.1 Bacteroidota bacterium | reverse complement strand
TACGCCAAATTTATTATGACAAGCTTGTAAACGAATATACAAACATAAAACCAGAACTAATAGAGATAGAAGAAAAATACAAAATTAAACTTGAACAGGAATTTGAAATTGCAAAACAAAATGAAACAGTTATTGTTAATTATTTTTTAAAAAACGAATGGAAAAAATTTAAACAATTAAATAAAACATTAGCATTTGATACAATTCAAACTACCCTACCAAAAGAATTTATAAAAAAATTAGCATTTCAAATTAAAACATTGCCAAACAATAAAAAGTTTTTTCCAAAAGCTTTAAAAATAATTAATGAGCAAATATCATTAGTAGAACGAGAAAAAGTAGATTGGGCAATAGCAGAACAATTAGCTTTTGCAACATTATTAGTAGAAGGTCATTCTGTTCGACTAAGTGGCCAAGATAGCGAAAGAGGAACATTTAATCATCGTCATGCAGCACTGATAGTAGAAGATACTGAAGAAAAATACTTCCTTTTAAAAAATATACCTGACGCAAAAGCCAAATTTTATGTTTACAACTCAATACTTTCTGAATATGCAGTATTAGCATTCGAATACGGGTATTCTCTTGCCTCTCCAAACGATTTAACAATATGGGAAGCACAATTTGGCGATTTTCTTAACGTAGGGCAAGTAATTGTAGACCAATACATAAGTTCAGCTAAAGATAAATGGGGGCTTATGAGTGGACTTACATTATTTTTACCCCACGGTTATGAAGGACAAGGACCAGAGCATTCAAGTGCTCGCATAGAACGCTTTCTTGTTTTGGCTGCTAACGAAAATATGATACTTACAAACATTACTACACCAGCTAATTTTTATCATGCACTTAGACGACAGGTAAAATCAACATATCGTTCGCCTTTAATTTTATTTACACCCAAAAGTATGTTGAGACATCCGCTTAACATTTCTTCATTTAACGAACTTGCAAATGGAAAGTTTAATGAAATAATAGACGACAAAGAAGTTGACAAAAATTCTGTAAAACAAATCATTCTATGCAGTGGTAAAATATATTACGAATTATATGAATACAGGGAAACTAATAAATTAACCGATACAGCAATTATAAGAATAGAACAATTATATCCTCTTCATAAAGCTTTACTTAATGAAATATTAGAAAACTACCCAAATTATCAACGTATTTCTTGGGTTCAGGAAGAACCAGCTAATATGGGAGCATGGAATTACATTAGAACAAACCTTACGAAATTAAAATTAATTGGCATTTGTCGTCCACCAAGTGGTAGCACAGCATTAGGACTGTACGAACTACATAAAAAGCAACAAGAAAAAATAAAAGAAAAAGCATTTAAATTGTGCGATTGCAAAAATATTGATGAATATTGTTACATATCATGTAATGAAAATATTTAAAGTATATGAAAATAGAAGTTTTAATTCCATCGCCAGGCGAATCTATTTACGAAGTTGTTTTATATAAATGGCTTGTTAAAGACGGTTCTTTTGTTGAAAAGGATACCGAATTGGCAGAAATAGAAAGCGATAAAGCAACATTAACCCTTGTTGCAGAACAAAGTGGTTATGTTAAATTTTTAGTTGCAGAAGGTCAAAAAGTATCAGTTGGCGAAGTTGCTTGTATTATTGAAACAGAAAATGTTGAAAATAATAACATTAACAAATACAAAACACAGCAAGTTAATAACAAGGCTAAAAAAGAATATGTTAAAATCACTCCATTAGCAAAAAAAATTGCTGAGAGCTATCAATTAGATATTAATAAATTAAAAACATCAGATATTCAACGAATAAGAGCTGAAAATGTTAAATTTTATTTATCCGAAAAAACAACAAATCAAGAAACAACAAACTTTCAAAATAGAGAAACTATAATAGAATTAAGCTCTTTACGCAAAAAATTAAGCGAACGACTTTTGCAAGCAAAAAACACAACAGCCATGCTTACTACATTCAACGAAGCTAACATGGCAAAAATACTTGATATTAGAAACAATTATAAAGAACAATTTTTAAACAAACACGGAATTAAACTCGGGTTAATGGGATTTTTTAGCTTAGCAGCTATACGTGCATTAAAGGAATTTCCGAACGTAAATAGTTGTTTAAAAGGCAACAAATTAACTTTATATCATTATGTTGATTTAAGCATTGCAGTGCAAACTGATAAAGGGTTGGTAGTACCAGTTATTCGCGATGCCGACAAGAAATCGCTTGCTGAAATAGAAAAAGAAATTTTTGTTTTAGCTGAAAAAGCTCGAAATAAAAAAATATCTATAAGCGAGCTAGAAGGCGGTACATTTTCAATTACAAATGGCGGTGTATTTGGCTCACTACTTGCTACTCCACTTTTGAACTTTCCACAAACAGCAATATTAGGAATGCATGCCATTCAAGAACGACCAATAGTAGAAAATCAGCAAATTGTAGCCAGACCAATGATGTATATTGCCTTATCGTACGACCATCGAGTATTAGACGGGAAAGACTCTATATTATTCTTAAAACGAATAAAAGAACTTATTGAAAACCCTAAAATTTTAATTGAAGATAATTCTATAGAAAAATTTTTGTCTTTATAAAAATTGTTATAAATTTGCAAAAAAAGATTATGAAAAATTTTCTGCTTTTAATTCTTTTTTCAGCTTTTTTCTTATATTCTTGTCAAGAAGACTGCAAAGATTGTAAATCCGTTACAACAGATGCAACCGGTGATGTAATTCAGGAAGGAACTACTAAGGAATATTGTGACCAGGATTTAGAGCAAAAAGAAAATGAGCCTCCTGTTACAATAGGCGATCAAACAACTAAATGGGTTTGTGAATAATAAGATTATTAAAATATTTTTAATAATCTTGTTGTTAATAATTAAATCAAGTTTATTTGGACAAGATTACGAAGAATTTGATACACTTTCGCGTAACGATTTTGTGATAAATGTCTCTGGAGGTTTAGGATTTTATCATCTTACACATAATGATCCAAAAAGCGATAACTTAATTACAGTTTCTACAATAGCTAACGTAGGTGTCTCTTATTTTATAGCTAATAACATTGACTTAGGTTTTTGCTTTACGCGGTTATCATTTCCTTCAAATAAAGATTCTGCTCAATCGGCTAGAACAAATCTTACTTCTTTATCGCTCAGAATTTACACATTAAGGAGTAAAAAATCTAATATTTACATAGGCATTAAGTCGGGTACTTCAAAGTTTAAATTTAAAAATATAAACACAAATACTTTTGTATCAACAGCAAATGTTTTCATTGAACCTAACATAGGTTTTACTCATTATTGGGGTAAACTTATAGGAATGTTTTTACAATCGTCTTTCTATTATACTAAATATGATAAAATTGTTAATAAAGAAAACGAACCATTTCGTGTAACAATAAATGGTAATCAAGAAAATTTCAGATTAACATTTAGCGGAATAAAATTACAAGCAGGACTTTTAGTAAAATTCTAATCTTTTTTTGCATTCCAAATTACTTCTTCAATATTTTTTCGCTTAGCAATAAAACGAGCAAATACAAATAAAAAATCAGATAATCGGTTAAAATATTTTAAAACAACTTCATCTATTTTATAATTCATATGAACATTAACAATTTTTCTTTCAGCTCTTCTACATACTGCTCTACAAACATGAGCTTGAGAAATAGTAATATCGCCACCTGGTAATATAAAACTACTAAGTGGTTTTAATTCACAATCTAATTCATCTATTTTATTCTCGATCCATAAAACATCATCTTCATATATTTGGGGTAAATCCACTTCAACACTTCCATCATATGCAATTAAAGCAGAGGTTATCATCAATTTATCTTGAACAATCTGAATATAAGTTCTTAAATCGGCATACTCCAAATAATCGTGCAACAAAGCTAAATGTGCAATAAGCTCATCAATAGTACCGTAGGCTTCGAGCCTAATATTATTTTTTGAAACAAAAACACCACCCACAAGTATTGTTTGGCAATTATCACCTTTACGTGTATAAATTTTCATATTTAAGCTATTAAATATTTTGGGTTTAAGTTTTTTTCATCTTCAACAACTCTGCCATCTTTTAAACGTATAATGCGATGTGCAAAACCAGCAACGTCTTCTTCGTGTGTTACTATAATCACAGTATTACCCATGTTATGTATTTCACCAAAAAGCTTCATTATTTCATTTGAAGTCTCTGAATCGAGATTTCCTGTAGGTTCATCTGCAAGAATTATAGACGGTTTATTAACTAATGCCCTTGCTATGGCTACTCTTTGTCTTTGTCCGCCACTAAGTTCATTGGGCTTGTGTATCATTCTATCAGAAAGACCAACTTTTTGGAGAACATCTGCAGCTATTTCTAAACGTTCTTTCTTTTTTATACCACTGTAAACCAACGGTAATGCAACATTTTCAATAGCAGTGTATCGAGGCATTAGGTTAAATGTTTGAAAAACAAAACCTACTTCTTTATTTCTAATTTCAGCTAATTCATTCTCACTTAATTTACTAACATCTTTGCCATTTAGTATATATTTACCATAAGTTGGGGTATCTAAACAACCTAAAATATTCATCATAGTAGATTTACCAGAGCCAGAAGGTCCCATTATTGCTACGTATTCGTTCTTATAAATTTTTAAATTTACATTTCTTAATGCTTTTATTATTTCTGCCCCAACCTGGTAAAATTTAAAGAGTTTCTCTAAATCTATAATTATTCGATTTTGCATAATAAAAATGCTAAAATACAAATTAAAATCGAATCACATAGTGTTGTTTTGTAAAAATATTATCGTTAAAGAAAATTATTCCAAAACGAAATAAATCAACTGTTAATCGTGCTTCACTATTGTTAACTACGTATTTCCATGCTTCGTTCATTTGCCTTGACCAGTATATATCATCAAAAACAAAAATTGTATTACCTTTTTTCGACTTTAAGCAATGGTTAAAATACCTTATTGTTGGCTCGTATGTATGATTTCCATCGAAAAAAACAAAATCAATATTATCATTAACTATTGAAGGTAATGCATTTTCAAAAGTATCTTTAAAAATTTTAACGTTTTTTATATTCAAACTTTCTAAAAGCTTATTGGCAACATTTACATATTTTTCGTGTGCTTCAATACTTAATATTTTGGAATTCTTATTTGCTTCATCTAAATATGAAGTACTAACTCCTAAACAAGTCCCAAGTTCTAAAATTGTTTCAGGCATATAATATTGAACCATTCGAAACAACAATTTTCTGTATTTTAACGGTACTGACGAAGTTTTTAATATATCTTGTATTAAACGTTTTTTTTGATTTGTACTTTTTGCACCATAATTCGATGGTTCAATTAATATATTTGTTTTCTCTAAGTTTTTTATAGCAAATTCTAACTCTACATATTCTGGATAAGTTTTTCTATCATTCAAAACGTTTACAATAAAATCGTACAAAAACGGCGAATGTATTCCATGACCATATTTATGACTAGCAAAAATCTTGTATTTTAAAAATTTTAATACACTGTAAAACATAAAGCAAATTTACATCAATATTTTCACATACATTTAAAAAAACTTGTTCTAGCTTAGACAAGCAAGATAAATATTTACAAATATTAGAAAATATTTTGCATAACTGTCATATTGTCGCTTTTGTTTTAAAATCAAATGTCATTTTGTCTTTTGTTTATAAATAATTTCTAATGGTATGTTTGTTGTAATATTCATATCAGAAATAAATAACTAAAAAAAGGAGGATAAAGCTATGTTACCAGTAGTTAAAAGTTCAATTCCAAGTGTAATTAACGAATTCTTTAATGATGATTGGTTCGATGGTTTCTTCAACTTAGTTCCTGTAAAAACTAATACTCCAACCATCAACGTCATCGAAGAAAAAGATCATTACCGCCTAGAAGTTGCGGCACCAGGTTTAGACAAAGAAGATTTTAAAATTGATTTGCACAACGATGTTCTAACAATAAGTGCAGAAAAAAAACAAGAAAACGAAGAAAAAGACAAAAAGTATTTGCGTCGTGAATTCAATTACTGTAGCTTTAAACGTTCTTTCGCTCTACCCGATTTTGTGGAAACAAATAAAATAGAGGCTAAACACAAGAACGGTATTTTAAATGTTATAATACCTAAAAAAGAAGATGCCAAAGAAAAAGAACCACGAACCATTAAAATTAGCTAAAAAGGGCATAAATAAAGAGCTGTTACAGCTCTTTATTTTTTTCTTTCATTTCTTGCTTAACGGCTTCGGCTAATCGTTTTATCCCTTCAATGTTTTTTTCGACACTCATAAATGAAAAGTTGAGTCTCATTGTGTTTTTTCCGCTTCCATCGGCATAGAATGCACTACCTAAAACAAAAGCTACATTATTGTTGATAGCATTGTGGAATAAACTTTCGCTATCCATCCATTCTGGTAAAGTAACAAAAAGAAAAAGTCCGCCTTCTGGCTTTGTCCAAGTAACACCTTCGGGCATATACTTTTCCATAGCTTCTAACATAGCATCGCGTTTCTCTTTATAAATTTTAACAGTTTTTTCTATATTTTTATCAAAAAGTCCTTTTTGAATATATATGCAAGCTATTTTTTGCAACAAAGCACTTGTACATAAATCTGTTGCTTGTTTTGCTACTACAAATTTGTCAATAATTTCTTCGTGAGCCATTACCCATCCCATTCTAAAAGCTGGGGCAAAGGTTTTGCTAAATGTTCCAAGTGTTATAACTATTCCTTTGTTGTCTAATTGATAAAACATTGGTTGCGATTTTCCTTCGAAACGTATTTCTCTGTATGGACTGTCCTCCGCTATAAGAACATCGTACTTATAAGCAATATCAAGAATTTTTTTTCGTCTAAATTCTGGCATAGTTATCCCCGCAGGGTTTTGAAAATCTGGAATAATGTAAATAAATTTCGGCATTTCGCCATTAGCTTTCAATGTTGCTAATTTTTCTTCCAATAAATCTGCTCTCATCCCATCATTATCTAACGGTATGCCTATCAATTGAGCACCATAACTACGAAAAGCACTTAAACCACCTAAATAAGAAGGAAGCCCGCAAATAACTTTATCACCAGGATTAATAAAAATTTTTGCCAAAAGATCTAATCCTTGTTGCGAAGCAGTTGTAATTATTAAATTTTTTACATCTAAATTTACACCCTGCTTTTGATATCGCTCAACAAGAGTTTTTCTTAAACACAAGTCGCCTTCTGTTTCTCCGTATTGAAGCGCCATCGCACCATCATTGTTTAAAACTTCAACTGCTAATTCTTTTAACTCTTCTACGGGGAACGATTCTGGCGATGGCAAACCACCTGCAAAAGAAATGATATCTTTTCTTTGAGTTAATTTTAATAATTCTCGAATAACTGAACGTTTACTACTTTTAATAGTATTAGAAAAACGTTCTTTAAGATTTTCAACCATAAAAAACTTTTTTTAAAAATATTTATTTTTTTTTAAACATTAAATTAAAATATTCAATTTTTAAACTGTTTTATAGCAATATTTATGGTTATTTTAGATGTTGATTTTAGGTAAATTGTTTGTAACTTCAAAACCTAATTTTTTATCCAACTATGGCTGGTAAAGTAGATGTACTAATAGGACTTCAATGGGGCGATGAAGGCAAGGGAAAAATTGTAGATTGCTTATCACCTCAATACAATGTTATTGCTCGTTTTCAGGGAGGTCCTAATGCAGGACATACATTAGAATTTGAAGGGAAAAAATTCGTTCTACATACAATTCCATCAGGAATATTTCAGCAAAACGTACTAAATTTTGTTGGCAACGGTATTGTTGTTGATCCTGTTGTTTTTAAGCAAGAAATAATAAACTTAGAACCAAACTGCCCATGGATTTACAAAAACTTAATTATATCTCGCCATGCACATATTATATTACCCACACACCGACTTCTCGATGCCGCATACGAACAAGCTAAAGGAGCACATAAAATTGGCTCTACACTAAAAGGAATAGGACCTGCTTACACCGATAAAATATCAAGACAAGGAATACGTGTTGGCGATTTATTTCGTTCGAACTTTAAAGATTTATATAAAAACCTTGTAGCAAAACATTTGTCTTTATTAAAATTGCTTAATTTCGATACAAAAATATCCGATTTAGAACAAGAATTCTTTGATGCATGCGAAATATTCAAAAAGTTTCAACTTACCGATAGCAATATTTTTATTCAGGAACAGTTATCAAAAAACAAAAAAATTTTGGCCGAAGGTGCACAAGGAAGCATGCTCGATATAGATTTTGGCTCATATCCTTATGTAACTTCTTCTAATACAATTTCGCCTGGTGCATCAATTGGTTTAGGCATTTCGCCGCAACAAATTGGGAACGTAATTGGTATTTTTAAAGCATATTGTACAAGAGTTGGCAATGGTCCCTTCCCTACTGAACTTAACGACAATACAGGAGAAATATTAAGAAAACTTGGACATGAATTTGGAAGCACAACAGGACGTCCACGAAGATGCGGCTGGTTAGATCTTGTAGCTTTAAAATATGCAATTCAAATTAATGGTGTAAATCAACTAATTATAACTAAATCGGATGTTTTAACAAATTTTGATGAAATAAAGGTAGCTGTAGAATATAAAACAAAATACAGCAATATACAACATATTCCTTTCAATTTTGATGAAATTACAGAACCTATTTACAAATCATTTAAAGGATGGAAAACAAACATAAAAAATATTAAACAAAAAGAACAAATTCCACAAGAATTATTAACATTCATTAATTTTATTGAGGATTACTCTAAAATTCCAATAAAAATTATTTCAGTAGGACCAGATAGAAACGAAAACATTTGGATTTAACAAATGAAATACTTCTTCCTAACTATTATACTGTTTACAAAAGTTTATTCAATTGCCTCTATAAAAGATAACACAAAAATATATTTTGCTACAAGAACAATCAAAGCACCAACAATAGATGGCATAATAGAAGATTTATGGCTTAAATCCACTTGTATAACTGGCTTTACCCAAACAAATCCATATTTCGGGCATAAACCTTTATACGATACTAAGGTTTATATATTGTACGATGATTATGCTATATATGTAGCTGCTTTTTTGAAAGATGATAGTCCCGATAGTATTTTACATCAATTAGGAAATAGAGACATGACTAATTTGAATGCCGATTTCTTTAGCATTGCTTTCGATACTTATCAAAAGCAACAGGATGCTTTCTGGTTTGGATTATATGCTTCAGGAGTTCAATTTGACAAACGTACGCAAGATAATTCGTACAATGCCGTATGGAAAAGTTATACTGCTATAGTAGATAGTGGATGGGTTGTCGAAATGCAAATTCCCTATTCTGCTATTCGCTTCCCTAAAGTAGAAATTCAGGAATGGGGATTTCAGGCTGTACGATATATACGTAGAAACAGACAAGAAAGCAAAATAGCACCTGAACCAAGAGATGCTAATAATGCTATGTTATATTGGGC
>JBBIKO010000012.1:0-3593 GCA_037445415.1 Bacteroidota bacterium | reverse complement strand
ACTGCTTGTTTTCAAACTGAAAAGCAAAAAAGTTCCAGTAGTATTATAAACGGAGGAACAGATTTAAAGTACGGTATAGACGAAAGTTTTACATTAGACATAACTTTACTTCCCGACTTCAGTCAAGTTCATACAGATAATAAATATAAAAATCTATCTGCTTACGAAACAGTTTACGACGAACAACGACCTTTTTTTAAAGAATCGGTCGAATTATTTAACAAAGGAAATATTTTTTACTCACGTCGCATAGGTAAAACACCGCAGCTTTTTTATAAAATTGGTTCTTTAATTGGTAGTAATGAGACTATAAAGAAAAATCCTTCACAATCTCAACTAATAAATGCATTTAAAATATCAGGACGTAATAAAAATGGCTTAGCTATAGGTATTTTAAATGCAATAACTTCGAACACTTTTGCCATTATAGAAGACAACGAAAAAAACAAAAGGCAAGTACTTACAGAACCTTGGGCTAATTACAACATTTTTGTAATAGACAAAGCTTTCAGACGTGGTAATAATATTTATTTTACAAATACAAATTACTTTACAGATAAAGCAGAAAACTCAAATGTTTGTGCTTCAGGACTTAGTTTAACAAATAATAATAATACCTGGCTGTTAAATTTATCGGGAAGTACATCATTATTTTACTATACTTACAATACGACAGACTTAACACAAAAGCATGGTTATAGAACTGGCTTATCAATTGATAAAATTAAAGGTAAACTTAAATACGGTTATTCTACTGAAATAATGGATAAACACTTCAATGCAAATAAAGTTGGTTTAACATTATATAACAATTATTTTAACAATAACATATATTTAAGATACAACGAATATGAACCCAAAGGAAATTTAATAAATTACAACAGCCAAATAATGCTTTCACAACATTATCACTACTCTTCAATGAATATTTATAAATCAAATATAAGTTTGTCGTTAGGAACAACTACAAAAAAATATACTACATACTGGGCTGGCATTTCTCGCGATCTTTACAATAGTTATGATTACTACGAGCCACGTCTAAAAAACTTTTTTTTTAGAACCGGTAAAACATGGCTCAATTATGTTGGATTCTCGACCGATTATAGAAAACCATTTGCTATTGATGTTACCTTAAGTTACAATTATAATTCTATTTTTAAAACAAAAAATAAATATATAGAAATTTCTCCACTTGGAAGAATAACCGATCATTTTTCATTTCGCTACAACTTTGAATACTATAAAGTTAAAATTCAGGTGGGCTTTGCTTCTATTGATGAGCAACTAATGAAACCTATTTTTGGAAAAAGAAATGTTACGAGCGTAACAAATTCTATTACAGCTAATTATTTTTTCAAAAACGATTTATCGCTTAGCTTAAAATTCAGACATTACATATCGCAAGGCAAATACAACGAGACATATCATTTATTAGAAACCGGATATTTATCCGAAAACATAGCTAATACAAATAACCCATCTGCATACGATTTTAACTTTCATTCTTTAAATGTAGATTTAATTTTTTCGTGGCAGTTTGCCCCAGGAAGTAACTTATTACTAATTTGGAAAAACGAAATTTTTAACGAAGGAGATGTAATTTATACTAATTTTTTTGAAAATTTATATGTTATTGATGAATATCCGCAAACAAACACATTTCTGCTTAAATTACTTTACTACTTTGATTACGAATACATATTTAAGAATAAAAGAAAATAAATTTCGATGTTTTAAAAAAAGTTATTATTTTTGTGTTCGCAATTTTAGGCCTCGTAGCTCAACTGAATAGAGCATCTGACTACGGATCAGAAGGTTGGGGGTTTGAATCCCTCCGAGGTCACTAACCGGTATACACCGGTTTTTTTATTATATATGGAACTTTTTTACCGCAAAATAGGCAACGGAAGTCAATCTCTAATCATTTTACATGGTTTATACGGAATGTCGGATAATTGGTTAACAGTAGCGCAATTACTATCAGAAAAATTTACTTTATGGATACCAGACCAAAGAAATCATGGGCGTTCTCCACATATAAATATTCATACCTATAACGAAATGAGCAACGATATTTATAGTTTTATAAAAAAACATAACATACAATCACCTTTTATTCTTGGACATTCAATGGGGGGAAAAGTTGCTCTTACATTTGCAAAAAACTACCCTAACATTATTTCCAAACTTATTGTCGTGGATATTGCACCTGTAAACTACTCTCAGTATGGAACTTATGAAATTACATTCCACGAAAATATAATTGAAAGTTTGCTACAACTCAATTTAAAATTATTAAAAAGTCGTAACGAGGCTGATATATTGCTATCTGATTCAATTAAAAATCAACAAATACGAGCTTTTTTATTAAAAAATTTAAAAAGAAATAATGAAAACGAATTTTACTGGTTATTGAATTTACCTGTACTAAAAAAATACTTGTACCATATAATTGATGGTTTTGGCGATTGGGAAAATAATGTTAACATACAAACACCAACTCTTTTTATTAAAGGAGAATTTTCTTCATATATACAAAATGATTTTTTTCCTTTAATTAAAAAAATTTTTACTAATGTTACTATAAAAACAATCACAAAATCAGGTCATTGGGTTCATTCTGACAAATTAGAATCTTTTATCGAAAAAATATTAACTTTTACAGGTATTTGATAGCAAGACGATTAAAATATTTTATCAAAAAAAATTCTTTAATTGTCTGATGATATACTTAAAAATCATGTAGAGGCTACATAATTTATAAACAATTATATATTCCGACTTCGTAGCGAAATTTGTTAATTGTCTGATATGCAAATATATAGAAATTTGTGTAAGCACTACAAACGCGTTTAAAAACAATAAAAATTTATATAATTGATATATAATTACTTATGAATAATACGAAATAAAATTTTTACAAAAAGTGACGAAGTCTGGAAAAATTCATCATAATTATCCAATTGAAGTTATAAATTTATAAAAATTGTGTAATTTTTCTTATGTTTTTAGCAAATAGAACTTCAATGCCACCTATTTGATATTTCTTAATAACACAATAATCTTCTTTCATCTTTAGCCATATATTCTTAAGCTTGTTGCTTTTCCCTCCCGTTCTCATACAAACAAATACTTCTGGTATGTAACAAAGATTAATATTGTGTTTCCATAAGAAACGCATCATGAGTTCGTAATCCGAAGCAATGAAAAATGACAAATCGAACAGTCCATACTTTTCATAAATTCCTTTTTTAACAAAAAATGTTGGGTGTGGAGGCATCCAACCGAATTTTATGTTTTCTCTATTATATTGCTTTGCTTTCCAATTGCGTATAACTTTGTTGATATTATTACTTTTTACATATTGCAAATCGCCATAAACGGCATCGCAATGTTTTTCGGTAAAAGTTTTCAACACACTTTCGAGTACCGTATTGGTTTTGTAAATATCATCGGCATGTATAATTCCAATTATATCGCCTTTAGCCAGGGTTATTCCTTTGTTAAGTGCATCGTACATGCCATTGTCGGGTTCGGATATTACATTTAAATGCGAATAATTTTGCAAAATCTGATGAGTCCCATCGTTC
>JBBIKO010000011.1:14933-16435 GCA_037445415.1 Bacteroidota bacterium | reverse complement strand
AAGCAATGCTTTAAGTGGGAGTTCTCCAGGTTTAAAGTATTTTGTTGCACCCTTCATATTTAATGCATCAGTAAAAATCAGTCCATTAAAACCTAATTCGTTTCTTAATAATTCACTTACAACTTCTGAAGAAAGTGTAGTTGGACTTCTATTTATAGGATCTAACGCTGGAACATCGAGATGTGCAACCATTATTCCGCCAATGCCTTTTTTAATAAGCTGCTTAAATGGATAAAGTTCGAGACTATCGAGCCGTTTCCTAGAAAAATTCATAAAAGGTAAATCGTGATGCGAGTCGGTTTGTGTATCGCCGTGTCCAGGGAAGTGTTTACCAACAGCAAGAACATGTTCGTCTTGAAGTCCTTTCATGTAGCATGTAGCTTTTTCAACAACCAGCTTTTTATTATCGCCAAAAGAGCGAATGTTTATAACAGGGTTAAGAGGATTATTGTTTATATCGAGAACAGGTGCAAAGTTTATATGAATACCAAGTCTTTTACAATGTTTAGCAATAGTTCTTCCCATCTGATAAATAAGCTCGTTGTCTTGTACGGCACCAAGTGCCATTTGCACAGGAAAAGATAAAACGCTATCCATCCGCATTGCAAGTCCCCATTCGGCATCTATACTTACAAGTAATGGTATTTTAGCTTTTTCTTGTAAGTAATTACTCATTAATGCAAGTTGCTTAGGACCGCTTTTAAAAAAAATTATTCCGCCAATTTTATAATCTCTAACATAATTGGCTACTTGTTCCCAATGTTTTTTATCTTTTTGTGGATGGGCATCTATCATTAGCAGTTGACCAATTTTTTCATCTATGGAAAGAGTTTTAAGTACCGAATCAGCCCACTTTTCGGCATTTTTGTTGTCGAGAACATTTTTATACTTTTTATCTGAATACGAATATTCGTTTACATTGTTGAATGATGTAAAAATTGCTAATGAAAATATTATGTTTACAATAACTATACTATACCGCATATTCAAATATACGGAAGTAAAATTCTGATATTAGTAAGTGATTTCTTTTTTTTTAAACAAAAAAATGTTGATAAGCTTTGTTATTTTGCAATTTCGTAATATCCTTTATTGCTAACTTTAACCTGTGGCACTTTTTTGATATTTTCGAAATATTGATATATGGGTTGTAGGGTTTTCCAGAAAAATTCATGTTGTGGTTGAATTCTAACAATATCTTCCAAATTTTTATCTGATAATTTGCTTGGGAATATATGTACTGGGATTCTGTGTTGCCCTTGAGAAGTAGCTTCGATTGCAAGTATGTAAAGTTCTTTAATAGCATCGTCGCCTATCGGAAAACAACCTGTTGTAATACAGTTACCATGAATGAAAATATCGCCACCGCATTTGTTGTATTTACAAAATTTAATATCAGACAAATTTGGGTAATCTATTTTTAAAGAAAGATAGAAATTACTGTTAGGATTGAAATGTACAATATTGTAAATCCCTTCGGGCATTTGCTCATCACCTTCCAT
>JBBIKO010000011.1:0-14923 GCA_037445415.1 Bacteroidota bacterium | reverse complement strand
CGACACAGCACATAAAGGATAGCTTGTTATTTGCTTGTAAATAGTGTCGGATTTAGATTTTCCCCATACTTCGAGTAGTTTTTCTTGTTTAAAAATTCGGATAAATATTTGAATATCGTTCAATTTTAAGCCTGATGCCATTAAGAGTATTTCTAAAGAAGATAATTTTTCTTTATAAGCTGTTTTTACTCTTGCATGGCTTTTTTGATTATTCAAAAAATTTTGAGATTCAGCTTTATTCATAAATATAAATAATGAAACGACGAAAAATAACGATTTCATGTTATTAAAATATTTTGGTGGGTTTATTTTTAAGGTAAATTACAAACAAAATTCGCTTAGAAACTTCGGTAGAGTCGTAAGTATAAACTATTGGTGCAACAGACAATAATTCTTTACTTATAGAAAACGAGATAGTATCGTAATACCAATTTTCAACAAACAATAAACTATTTATATCGTTGTATGGCAAATAAAATAAAGAATCTGAATTGTTTAATCTGTTATTAAGTTCTTTTTTTGTTAGTTTTTCAGTTGTAAACGGATTGTATGTTTTTGTAGGATTTTTTACAGACCAGTCTAATAAAATTTTGACTAGCTTTTTTTTGTTTAATCTATCATTTTCAAAGTAAAAAAAAGGGGAAATGGTGTCATTAATTGGAAATTCGTATTTTATTTGATGTGCAAGTAATGTAGAATTGTTAGTATTACACTTAATTTTACCTGCAAGTTTGTATGTGTTGCTATCGCGTTTTATAGGAGACCAGTAAATAACTTTTTTCTGCAAATTAAATATTTCGTTTGTATCTAAATGCCACGATTCAAAAAATAAAATATCGTTGAATTGACTGGTATCGAAAGCTAATTGTTTATTATTTTTTAAAATATATAACAAAGTGTTTTTATCTAATTCTTTAAAAACAGTGTCTTCATAAACTGGATCGTATAAACTAATTTTGTTTTGAAAAAACTTATTGAAAAGTAAATTTATAAAAGGAGGAATTTTAAAGTTTGTTGTCCATGGCATTTGTTGTTGGTATGTTTCTGAATAATGATGAAATACAGTTATATCTTTATCTAAAAGTAAATTTGTGTTTGTACAGTTTTCATTGATGTCTTTTGTTTGGCAAGAATTAAGAAAAAGAAGAGCAAATGAGTAAAGAAAAAATTTCATTTTAACGATTTTTTGGAACAATACTCATAACAGGTATATCAGAATCATGAATTATTTCCTTAGCTAATGAGCCAACAAAATATTTAATAACTTCGGTTTCTTGTTGAGTCATAATGATTATTAAATCGGCTTCTACTTTATGAGCAAAGTCTAACAATGCTTTACACATATTTTCATTCCCCGATTCGCTATTTAAAAAAGTTTGTGTACATTCTACTCCCTGACTTTTTATAAATGAACTTACTTGATCGAGTTGTAATTTTAGTCGGTTCATTATATATGTATCGCTCGACACGTTAACTGTAACTGTATGAACAACAGAATGAAAATATTTAGCAAAATGTATAGCATAGTTTACTTTTTCGCGTGTTTCTTTTGTTAAATCTAATGGTAGAACAATATTTTTACAACCCTGACGATGATGTTTGCCTTTAATGGTAATAACTGGAAATGTTGCTTCGCGTACCAACCTGAGTGCATTGCTTCCTATAATTTTTTGTTTTATATCGGACGATGCTGTTGTACCTACTATTAAAAATTTAACTTTCAAACGCTCAGCTGTTTCAATAATTGTTTCTATAAGATTTCCTTTTTCTACCAAAGCAAAAACTTTTATTCCCGATTTCTCCTGAATGTGTCCTGCAAAATTTGTTAGCTTTATTTTTAGTTTTTCTTCAATGTCTGATTGTTCTTTGCTGGAAAACAAACCCCATAGAGCATTGTTTTCGGTAATTACATGTAATAAATATATTTCGGCATTAACCATTCGTGCTATATTATACGATTGATCTACAGCAATAAGGGATTGTTCGCTAAAATCAACAGGTATTAAAATTTTATTCTCTCTTGTTTCCATATATAATTGATTTTATTTTTATTACAAAATTAAAACATATTTTTATAAAAAATTTCTTTATTCAATTTTTTTTGGATTATCTACTTTTTCTTTAAGTAAAACATAGTCGAGAACTTCTTTTATAGTTTTAACGTACTTGAATTTTAGTCCTTTGAGATAAATTTCTGGTATTTCGTCAACATGTTTTTTATTGTCTATTGGTAATATAATTTCTATAATATTAGCTCTTTTGGCAGCAAGAATTTTTTCTTTTATTCCACCAACGGGCAAAACTTTACCTCTAAGCGTTATTTCGCCGCTAAGTGCAACACTTTTTCTAACTTTTCTTTGTGTAAAAGCAGATGCAATGGAAGAAACCATTGTTATACCAGCAGAAGGACCATCTTTAGGTATAGCCCCTTCGGGGACATGAATATGTACATTCCAATTATCAAATGCTTTGTAAGGTATATTAAGTTCTTCAGCATGCGATTTTACGTATTCTAAAGCAATTATAGCTGATTCTTTCATAACTTCGCCGAGGTTGCCAGTAATTGTAAGCTTTTCTTTTCCCTTACTGAGGCTTGTTTCTATGTATAATATTTCGCCTCCTACCGAAGTCCAAGCTAATCCAGGAACAACACCGGCAACATAATTTCCTTCATAAGTATCGGGTTCATATTCGGGTGAACCTAAAATTGAACGAATATCATCAGTTGTAAGCTTTTTGTTGTATTTTTCTTTCATGGCTATTTTTTTTGCAATAGCCCTAATAACTTTAGCTAATTTACGTTCGAGGTTTCTAACACCCGATTCGCGAGTATATTCCTGAATTATTTGTTCGATAATTTTGTCCGAAAAAATAATTTGCTCAGGCTTTACACCATGTTCTTTTAGTTGTTTAGATATTAAATGATGTTTTGCAATTTTTACTTTTTCTTCGGTTATGTATCCCGTAACTTCTATTATTTCCATACGATCACGTAAAGCAGGGCTAATAGTACTTGTTTGGTTAGCAGTTGCAATAAACAAGACTTTAGATAAATCATAATCAATATCGAGATAATTATCGTGAAAAGCATTATTTTGTTCAGGGTCTAAAACTTCGAGAAGTGCAGCAGCAGGGTCTCCACGAAAATCGTTTCCCACTTTATCAATTTCGTCGAGGACAAAAACAGGGTTAGATGAATTTGCTTTTCTAAGTCCTTGTATTATTCTACCATGCATAGCACCAATGTAAGTTTTACGATGTCCTCGTATTTCTGCTTCATCGTGTAATCCGCCCAACGAAATTCTTATGAATTTTCGTCCTAACGCTCTTGCAATTGATTTTCCGAGCGAAGTTTTCCCTACACCAGGAGGTCCGAATAAGCACAGTATTGGTGCTTTTAAATCGCCTTTTAGTTTTAATATAGCAAGATGTTCTAAAATACGGTCTTTAACTTTTTCAAGTCCAAAATGATCATCGTCTAAGATTTTTTGTGCTTTTTTTAGGTCGAAATTATCTTTTGTATATTCATTCCACGGAAGTTCGAGGATAAGTTGTAAGTAATTTAGTTGAACAGAATATTCTGCAGCAGAAGGATTCATTCGTTCAAGTTTTTCTAATTCTTTTATGAAAATCTTTTCAACTTGTTTCGACCATTTCTTTTTTTTCGCTTTTTTTCGAAGTTCCTGAATTCCCTGTTCAAATGGACTACTACCAAGTTCCTCTTGAATGGTTTTTATTTGTTGATGAAGTAGATATTCTTTTTGTTGGCGATCTAAATCTATTTTTACTTTTTGTTGTATATCGTTTTTAAGTTCGAGCATTTGAACTTGTTGAACTAAATTTTCTAACAAATTCAAACCACGCTTCTTTAAATCGTTTTCTTCCAACAATTTTTGTTTGTCTGAGAGTTTTAAATCGCTACTTGAACATATAAAATTTATAAGAAAATATGCATTTTCTATATTTCTAATTGCAAACGAAGCTTCAGAGGGAATATTGTTAGATAGTTTAATAATTTTTAAAGTTAAATCTTTTAACGATGAAAGAAGAGCTTCGTATTCTTTATCGTTTGTTTCGGGTTTAATTTCGGGTAGCGATTTAACTTTTGCAACAAAAAATGGTTCTTCTGCAATAAATTCTTCTATTTGATAGCGACCTTTCCCTTGTAGTATTACAGTTGTTGTGTTGTCGGGCATTTCGAGTACTTTGATTATTTGAGCATAAGTACCTATTTGAAAAAGTTGATTGGGCTTAGGGTTTTCGTGTTTTGGGTTTTTTTGTGTTAAAGTGCCTATTAACTTATTATTCATACTTGCATCTTGTACCAATCGCAAAGATTTATTTCGTCCAACTGAAATTGGAATAATAACGCCAGGAAATAATACAGTATTTCGAAGCGGTAAAATTGACAGCTCACTTATGTCGTCCAATTTAATATTTTGATCAACCTCTATTTCTTCCGAAATTATTGGTATAAAGTCTGAATCATCAATATTATGAAGACTATAACCCATATCTAAGTCATTTTTTTTAAATCCACTCATAAATTTACATCTGAAAAAAAGTCAGTTTAAATTATTAAAAATAGATTAGGCAATAATAATGCCATATTAACTAAAATTGACGATATTTTTCTGTTTCTTCGTAAATATGTTTTAAAATTTTAATATCAATTTCAGATAGTATTTTGTTTCTACGTTGTAAAACTAATTTTGTTGTTTCTACAGCTTTGTCGAAATTGTAATGTGTATAACCTTGTGCTCCTCCCCACGAAAATGATGGAACAAAATTGCGGTGATAGCCATCGCCGAAAAGGTTGCACGATACTCCAACAACAGTTCCAGTATTAAACATTGTGTTTATTCCGCATTTTGAATGATCGCCCATAATTAAACCAGCAAATTGTAAACAGGTAGAAATAAATTTTTGTTTAGGATAGTTCCACATTTTCACTATTTCGTAGTTGTTTTTTAGATTAGAATTGTTTGTGTCGGCACCTAAGTTGCACCATTCGCCAATAACACTATTCCCAAGAAATCCATCGTGAGCTTTATTGCTATATCCTAAAATAACTGAATTGTTTATTTCACCACCAACCTTTGATTCCGGACCAATAGTAGTGGGTCCATATATTTTTGCTCCCATTTTAACAATTGACTTGTTGCATAAGGCAAAAGGTCCGCGTATAGCTGAATTTTCCATGATTTCTGCTTCTTTACCAATAAATATTGGACCGTTTTTGGTGTTTAAAACAGAACTTTCTACAATTGCTCCTTTTTCTATAAAAATTAAATCTAATGGGCCCAAATATGTATTGGTTTCTGAAAGTGGTTGGCTTTTATGATTTTTTGTAACAATCTTAAAATCTTTAACAAGCTCATCACCATTTAAGAGAAAAATATCGCAAAAATGTTTGATAATAAGTGCTTGAGTTTGATATGTATTTTTTACATTTAATTTATTATTTTTTAAGAAATTGATAGTATCGCTTTGGGTTAAATATGCTGCAACAAAAGAACTTTCAGAATAAATTGCTTCACCAATTTTTAATGAAGAAATATTATCAATTATTGAATTGTCGGGAAGCAAACTACTATTTATAATAAGATTTTCTTCTTCAATATTTAATGGAAACTTTTCTTGTAAATAATCTTTTGTGCAATAAGAGTATGTTCCACTTATATAATAAGGCCATTTTTCAAAAATTTTTAAAATACCTATACGAATTTCGCTAACTGGACGGGTAAACGTTATGGGAAGAAGCTCTTCCCATACGTTTGTATCATGCAATATAATATTCATTTTTTGCGACAAAGTTATAAAATTACTTTATCGCAACAATAACATATTTATTTTTTTCTAACTAATGATGAATATGGAACAGAAAATTTACCAGTAACAATTGTTCCGAAGCTATCTGCTCCGCTAAATTCTCCTTCAACTAATCCGTTTTGATTAAATTTAGTAAATTTTATTGTGCCAGAAACAAGCGATTCGGGATATTGAAGTTGTTGAGTTCCATATTCAACATAGAATTGAGAAGGAATTGAATAGTTATGGTTTAATTGTATATTTAATATATTGCTGTTAATGCTGAACATTCCATTATTTTGAACATGTACATAAATTGATAACTCTTGCTGAAAATAACCAGTAATATTAGCGTTTTGTTGATTCCCGTTAATGTTAAAAATGATACTTGCAGCTACTTTAAGTAAGTTCTTTCCTGGAGTAACTGGCATAATAATATCTACAATAGTATCAGAAATTAAAGAATTTAAATAAACAGTTTTTGTTTGAGTTGATGTTTTAGCTGTAATTGAATAAGAGTATGAACCTGTATTTGCTATAAGTTTGTACTTCCCTTGTGCATCTGAAAATGCTTGCATGTTAAAATACTCTCCAAGATAGTAATCAAGTTGTACAAGTGCATTAGGTATAGGCTGACCATTAGCAGTTTTAACTGTGCCGTTTATAGTGTACAAACCTGGAATAGTAATATTAATATCATAATTGTATGTTTCTCCGCTAGAAAGTGCATTTTGTATAATATGAGGTATAAAGCTTCCTATATCAGTATATGGTGTTATTTCTATTCCACTTAATCCTGCAGGAACAACAACTTCGTATAAACCATCAGCGTTTGTTAGTGTAACTTGTTTACCCACTTTTACAGGAAAACCGGATAATTTTACTTCATTTCCATTAACAATTTTGTAAACATAACCACTAACTATTGCTTTTTCAGAGTTTGCTTTTTCGCAACTCCAATATGTAAAATGTCGTACTTCCCCCTGATAGCTATCACCTTTTTTTACAGCAGGTTCTTTCCCTTGTTTAGCTCCTTGGCTTGGAGAGTAAACATACATCTCCACTTCATTTGGGGCAGTTGCAACAAGTGATAGGGGAATCTTCATTTTAATTGTAGCTGTTTTGTTGTTTACACTATCTAATTTTAATTTATTTCCATTATTATCTTCCAATAATACAGCTAACCCTTTAAATGGATTAAGGTAAACTGTATTGTTATTGGTATCTTTAGCATAAAGATCGCCACCAAAAGTAAAAATAGGATACTTGTCCCATGTTGGATCTAAATAGCAAGCTTTAACTTTTACTATACCGTTGTAAGATGAACCATTTGAACTTACAAAAGCATTACTTGGAAAAACTATTACACTACCATCTGGAAGAACTATTGAATCGGATTGAGAAGAGTTGAACAGCTTTTCGGCAGCATAGTTTATGTCTGTTTCTGAAATTAGACCTACTATAATGTTTATGGGCTTGCCAGCTTGTGGAACACCTGACCGATGAAGAGTAAAATATCCTGACTTTTGAAAAGTTATTTGAAAACGATTTGCATTTACGTTTGCCATACTCAAATAGAATGTTCCATTATAGTCTGTTGTAGTTGTTGTGTTTCCAACTTTTACAGTAACATCATAAAGTGGATTTCCGTTTACATCAACAACTCTTCCTGTAATAGGTACTGTAATGGTTGATGGATTTGGGTTTGGCTTGGGATCGTCATCTCTGTCTTTCTTACAAGAATTTGTTAGTAATAATCCTATCAAAACTATTACTGCTAAACTATACAATGTTTTCATAATAAATATTTATTTTAAGTTAATGTACAAAAGTACTATTTTTTTTTAAAAAATATTCTAATAATTTAAACAATAAAATTAATAGTTTATTCATTTAAATTTGTATCAAAAAAAATTGAAAAATAACCTTACATATAGAGTATTTAATTTTGTTATACATTCTGAATTTTCGTTAAAAAAACTGCACGATAGAGTTTTATTAACAAAGGAATACAACAATTTGTATTTAAAACACCTTACAAAAGAAATAGAATTAAACGAAATTATTTTTGAAGGAAGAAATATTCGCATTTATGATAATGGCTTTGTTTTTCAGCCTGGAAGTTTGTATTTTGTTTACCAGCACGAATGTAAAACTATAACAGTAAGATCAACAGATCATCGCTTATTTGATGCATATTTGTTTGGTCCTGTTATTGCTCTTGTTGGCGCATTTAATAATTATATACCTCTACATTCGTCTGGATTACTTTTAAAAGATAATTGTTTACTTATTTTGGGCAATTCTGGTTCTGGTAAATCAACTTTACTATACGAAATGTTAAAAAAATACGAAGGTTATTATTTTTCAGATGATTTAGTGTTTATAGGAAAACAAAATGGCAAAGTTGTGGCTTATCCTTCTTATCCTGAAATAAAGTTATGGCACGATGCAGCAGAAAGATTAGGTGCGATTAAATTAAGTTCGATTTATTATAAATTACAAAAGTATCACGTTGATGATAATAGTCGTTTTATTGATAGCGAAAACATTCCTAATATACTAATTTTTCTACAAACTTCTACTCAATCTAAATTTCAAATTGAAGAACTAAAAGGCTCACAAAAATGGTTATATCTTCAATCTATGATGTATCGTAAAAAATGGATTGAAAATGCCTTTCAAAAAATAATGTTCGAATTATTGTCGTTACTTAGCAATCAATGTAAAGCATATAAATTTGTTCGTCCTTTAAATACTGATAAAACAGAGTGGGATGAAGTTTTGAAAAATTTTATTTATATGATTGTTAAATGAAAACTGATTGTGGAATAATATGGTTGGCTTCTTATCCTAAATCGGGTAATACTTGGTTAAGAATATTTTTATCAAGAATTTTGTACAAAACCAACAATATCAATCATTTGCAAATTCCCATATATAGCTCAAAAGCTTTCATTGAGCAAGAATCTGAAATAGATGTTAGCGAACTTACAATGGAAGAATTACATCAGCTTCGTTTAGAAGTATTTAGCGATATTGCAAGAAAAAAAATATTTCCAGTAAAAATACATGATAGCTTTAAACAATTTTTATACGAAAAACCTTTTATACCATTTGATAAAACAAGAATTGTTGTTTATATTATAAGGAATCCTTTTGATGTAGTAATTTCGTTTTCGCGACATTTAGGATTAACAGTTGATCAAACTATTGAAGTGATGAATAACAACAAATACACTATGGCAGGAAATTTATATAAATATCAAATTCACATACCACAGGTTATTGGTAATTGGTCTGCTCACGTAAAATGCTGGACAGAGCAGACATTAGTGCCTTTAAATTTGGTAAAATACGAAGATATGATTGAAAAACCATACAATACTTTTAAAAATATATTAAGTATTTGTAAAATCCCTTTTTCAGAAGAAACATTAACAGATGCTATATCATTTTCATCTTTTACAAATTTACAAAAACAAGAACAAGTATTCGGTTTTGAAGAAAAATCGGTACATAGTCAAAAGTTTTTTTGTACAGGGGAAGCATATTATTATAAAAATGTATTAACTTTAAATCAGATTAAAACAATTCAAAAACATCATAATGAAATAATTTCGAAATTTAATTATTCGCCTGATAATTTATGAAATACCTAAGAAAATCAAATATTACATTTTCTATAATAGACGAAGAAGTAGTTTTAATTCACCCTGAAAGTAGCAATTATTACAGCTTTAATAAAGTTGGTTCGTATATCTGGATGTGTCTCGAGACTCCTATGAGCATCGAACAACTCGAAAAAAAACTTTTACAAAAATACGATGTTTCAGAAGAACAATGCAAAAAAGAAGTAGATTATTTTTTGAACGAGCTAATTGAAAAAAAACTTTTAGATGTTTTATCGGATTAAGACCTTTATTTCGCTTCCATTAATTGAAAAAAAAATATTAGCAGAAGTCATACTTGTAAGTTTATATGTAAGAATATTGCTTCTGATGTTTTCGTTTGAGTTTATAGAAAAAAAATTGATTGAAAAAAAATACAATAAGAAAGAAAATACTAATTTTAAAGAAACCATTTTGCTAATTAAAAAGTCTATTCAAAGAAGTTCGAAGCTAATATTTTGGCGATATTTTTGTTTAGAACAGTCTTTAACAGCATTAATTATGCTCAGAAAAAGAAAATTACCTTTTACATTATATTTAGGAGTTCTTAAGAAAAATGATAAAATGCTTGCACACGTTTGGATATGCTCACAAACAATTTATATTGTCGAAAAAACAAACGAAGAATTTTCTGTAATTAAAGAATATAATGTCTAATGTACATTGCAACTGGTATAATATCGCATACACATCAGGAAATACCTTTGAAGGTTATATCGTATGTTCAAAACATATTTTCGCAACGTTTTATTTATTTGTCTGCTCACAAAAATTTTAACATAGCAATCTTTTCATTTTCTACAAAAGAACAAAAAGTTATTTTTGAAACAGACGATGAGCTTTGTTTTGTTTTGTGTGAAATAAACAATAAATCAGAAATTGCCAAAATAGCTCAAATTAGCGAAACTAATTCCGATGCCGAACTATTATTTAATGCTTACAAAAATGTAAATAAAAAGATTTTTCAAAAATGTTATGGTAAGTGGATATTTATAAAGAAAAATAAAAGCAACAATATAATAGAGATTTGGCGAGATCACGTAGGGATGTATTCGTTATATTACTTTATTAAAAACGACGCATTTTATTTTTCTACACATTTAGGAACACTATTGCAATACGATAATTCACCAAAACAACTGAACAAGATGCTCATTGCAAGTTTAATATTGGGATACACAGGAAAATCGGATGAAACCATATTCAATGAAATTTATAAAGCACCAGCTGCTTCTAATGTTATTATTTCGAAACATAACTATAATATTCAGCGATATTGGCAAATTAAAAAAAATATTATTAAATATAAAAACGAAATAGAATATTACGAGCATTTTGAATATATACTTAATCAAGCAATTAATGAAAACATTAACTTTGACGATACAATTGCTTGCACATTGAGCAGTGGATTAGATTCTTCTTTCCTTACTGCACGTATTGCAACAATTTTACAAAACAAGAATATTTACGCCATAACATCTATTCCAGTAAAAGAATTTAAAGAGTTTTCGGAAGGAAGAAGATATGGAAACGAAGAACCATTAGCCAGATTGGTTGCAAAAAAATATTCTAACATTATTCATATAATTGACGACGCAAATGAAAATAACATAATCGATTTATTAAAAAAATCGCTAATTATTCATGGATACCCATTAAGAAATGCTATAAATCAGCATTGGATAATATCTATGTTCGAAAAACTTGCAATGTACAATGTTAATAAATTGTTTATAGCTCAAATGGGAAATTTAACTGTTTCTTGGCCATTCATTATTAAAAAAAACAATATTTTATTCAAAATAAATAACATTTTAAATACTAAATTTCCTACAAAAAAAATAATAAAACAGCACAAAGAATATTTCAATAAAAACTTCCTCCGAGCCAATAATTTTCATTATTATTTATGGAAAAACGACTATTTTCCATATTTTGATTCTTTTATTAGCTATAATAAAAGAAAGTACTTCTTAAATCAATTGTTATTGCAAGGTTTTTCGTCGTGGAACGATAAAGGAATTTTCTATGGCATAAATGTAATTGACCCTTTTGCCGACCCTAGAATTGTAGAGTATTGTTATTCAATTCCTGAATATTTATTCGAAAAATCCAAAGAAAAACGACTTTTTATAAAAGCAATATCAAAAAATTACATTCCCGAAGAAATTATTAACAATTCGAAAAAAGCAATACAAGCAGCAGACATAAGAATTCGCATTGAAAATGAAATTAATGAAATACAGAAATTGTTAAAATTCTCTAGTGAAATAAATGAATTAAATGAAATATTAGATACATCAAAATTGCAAAAAATCTTATTTGAAAATAAAATAAAAAATCACGTATTTTTGCGTGTGTTGTTAATAATTTTATTTTATCAATTTGTAACTTTAAACAATGAATTTTCGTAAATTTAGAAAAGTTTAACTATATGAAACGTATATTCGTCATAATATTTTTTATACTTGTAAAAGCACTTTTTAGCTTTGGGCAAGGTTATTTATGGATAAAGCATTATACTGGAATAGGGCAAAATGCACCACAGTTTGTCGTTTTAGATAACGATGGTAATATTTACGTTGCTGGAATTTTTAATGGAGATATATTGCAAGATGGAATAACTTATTCAACAAATGGATTACAAGACATGTTTTTGTGTAAATATAATTCCAGTGGAACATTATTATGGAGTAAACAGTTAGGAGGGTCGGGAACAGAAAATGTTTATGGATTAGCACTTACAGCCGATCAAAAATCTATATATTTAGGTTTTACATTCAATGGAACAACAAACATATTAGGACAAACACTTACTGCAGAGCAAAACGATATTGCAGTAGCAAGGTTATCATCTAGTGGAGACTTCGAAGATCTTATTTTAATTGCAGGAGGACCAAATCAACAAGTAAACGGATCCCTTTGTGTTGATCAAAATAATAACTTATATGTGTTAGGATTGTTTACATCAGAAGCATATATAGCTGGTGGTGCCGTTAGATTAGAGGCAAATGAATATTCAACACGACAAAATTTTTTAGTTAAATTTGACCAATGGGGAAATTTTATAAGGGTCAAATTGTTCGAAGGGACAAGTGCATTAACTTATTTTAGAACAGTTACTTCTGTTGGAAGTAATATTTATGTTTCAGGTCAATTTTCAGGAACATTATATTTTGAAAACAATTCAATAACAAGCAATAATTCTTACAGAGATGGATTTGTTGCTAAATTAGATCCTAATGGTAGCGACATTTGGGTTAGAAGAATTATGGGAAGCGGAAACAATATATACATTCATCGTCATATTACTGATATTTATGGAAGTGCATATTTATCGGGTTATTTTGCCTGTTCACAATTAAATATTGATTCTACCGAAAATTATCTTTCGCTTTTAAATCCTCAAAATACATATCCAGGTACAAACGATATGCTGATTTTAAAATATTCTGATGAAGGAACTCTTCAATGGGTAAAAACTTTTGGAACTAACGGCGAAGATAAATTTTATTTTATACATTCTGCAAACAATATTTATTCTGTAAGTGGTTCCTATGGTGGGAATATTTCTTTTAACGGAAATTTATTAACATTAAAAGGTGGGGTTGATGCATGTTTATTGCTTGGAAATGCAACATCAGGAGAGGTAACAAATGTCTTTTCTGCAAAAGGTAAGCTTACAGAAAACAGCTGGAGTGCTATTTTAACCCCAACAGCTCGTAGTTATTATTTTATGGGAGAATTTACTTCCGACACTTTGTTTATTGGAACATATACTTTTCGGAATCCACGTGTAAATTACAGAGATGCTTATGTTGTAAAAATGGGATGTTTTGAAAATGTTGAATTCACAGCATCGAATGTTTCATGCCCTAATGGAAATGATGGTAGTATTACAGCAAACCCGACACCAGGAAACGAGCCGTATTCCTATTTATGGTCAAATGGAGGAACAACACAAACTATTAACAACTTATCAGCTGGAAATTATACTGTTACTGTTACAGGAACTAACAATTGTACTATGGTAAAAACATATTCTTTACAACAAAATCCACCACTTACAGCTTCGTTTACAAAAGAAGATCCTTGCCCTGGATCAAATAATGGTTCTGCTACAGCATTACCAAGCAATGGCAAAACTCCATATACTTATCGATGGTCTAATGGAAAAACAACCCAGACTATTACCAACTTATTCGCAGGAACATATTACTGTACAATACAAGATGCTTGTTTAACAACTTTTGTAATAACAGTAACACTTACTGCATCTCCAACATTCACCGGAGTCTCAATTAGTAGAACTCCATCTAACAGATGTGTTAATACAGCAACTTTTACAGCTAACCCTAATGGTGGGAAACCTCCTTATACATATTTATGGAGATCTCCAACACCTTCAGGTCCAGTTGTTGGAACAACACAAACAATTATAAACAGACCACCACAAACTATTCATTACGTTACTGTTACAGATGCTTGCGGAACAGCAAAAACAGCTTCTGCTAGTGCAGGTGTACAAAATGTAACCCTTACTCCTTCCTCTGGGTGCACACAACCAGGTCAATGCACAGGGTGGGCACAAATAAATCCTTCCAACCAATTCCCTCCCTACACATACCTTTGGGCACCTAACGCAGGTAGTCAAACCACGCAAAGAGCCATAAACTTGTGTTATAATACAAGTGGATATTCTGTTACAGTTACAGACGTATATAATTGTACTTATACATATTCTGGTTCTGGGACTAGAGTATTAAATTGTTCTAAATCAATTGTTCACAACGAACATCCAGAAATATTTGTTAATATTTATCCTAATCCTGCTCAAAATGAATTAAATATACAATTTTTATCTGACTACATGCATTATAACAATATTTCTATATATAATACTGAAAGCAAATTGTGTTATAGTAAGGAACTTAAATCTACCGACATTGAATTTAAAGTTAATACATCAAATTTGACAGATGGTATTTATTTAATACGTTTAACATCAGAACATGAAGTTTTTTCAAAACCAATTATTATTAAACGCTAAAAAAATATTTTGTATTTATAAATTTTAATGCTACCTTTGCGTTCCATTTTTAAAGGCTTGTTTTATGAAAAGAACATTTCAACCATCTAACCGTCGTCGTAGAAACAAACATGGCTTTCGTAAAAGGATGTCAACACACAATGGAAGAAGAGTACTTGCTGCACGCAGAGCAAAAGGAAGAAAAAAACTTACAGTTAGCGACGAATTAAAAGGTAAATAAATATTGTTGTAAAGAATACAACAAAAAGTATTCTTTACTGTAATTTATGCAAAATTTTAGTTCTATTTATCGTAAGATTAAGAATTCACAACGCATTTCGAAAGAAGATGCGTTTTTTTTATATTATAACGCAACAATATCTGAATTATGCTTTTTAGCCGATGAAAT
>JBBIKO010000010.1:13893-19261 GCA_037445415.1 Bacteroidota bacterium | reverse complement strand
TCAATTCGATTTACGGTTATATAAACAGAATCTACAATCGTACAAATACCCGAAGAAACCTGAACATAATAATATTGACTTTGAGAAGGAGAAACAACCAAGTTTGGATTTGTAAGCGAATTGTTTAATGTATCTTGAATGGGATAATTTGTATCCCACACATAAGTCAAAGGATTTGAAGATCCTAATGCTATTGCTGATATGACAACAGATGTTCCATAACATAAAGAAGTGTCTTGTGTGTTTACAGTAAGATTTTCTACAACAATCGCCCGTGTAATAGTATCGGCAACATTGCATGATGTAGGATCAATAGCAATTAAAGTAACGTTGTAGGTGCCTGGTTGATTGTATGTATGTGTTGGGTTTGCTTGTGTAGATGTATTGCCATCGCCAAAGTCCCAAAAATAATTTGTAGCTAATTGACTTGTATTTTGGAATTGAATGGGAGTTCCTATGCAAACAGATGGTGCAGTAAAATCGGCAATAGTTAAAGGTAATGCAAAGCTGAATTTAAATAATGCATTATTACAATTATTACCAATATTACCGTTATTGTTAGACCATGCACCTGGATTTGGATGAGTTGGAAACTGATTACACCCACCACAGCTTGCACAAACTGATTGGTAAATATTTCCTCTTTTATCAAAACGGCTTGTACCGCCGTCAACATGATCGTGTCCGCTATAACCACAACTTGGATAGTGTAATTCCCCAAAAAATGTAGCGTATTCGATGTGCGAAGCGTTTTCATTTAGTACCAATAAATAAAAGTCTTGCCCGTCTGTTTGATTTTGATAAGCATTTGGTGTTACATGCATATTTTTTGTTCCTTGTATAGTAGCCCAATTACCTGCCCATTCTCGTCCCCATCCGCTAACATATACTCGATTGCAGTAATCAACAGAAAATGCAGTAAAAGAAATATTAGGATATCCTATGCCAGTTCCAAAAGCCGTACTCCATATTGGAGAAGAAAGATTGTTAGGAAACTTTGTTATGAATTGTCCACTATTTGGTGTTCCGTATGTAGCATTTATAATGTATGCATTCCCGCTAGCTTCGGTTTGTCCTACTACGTATATATTTCTACTTTTATCAACACGTACAAAATATATTTGATCGTAAGCAGTTGTTCCCCAATATGTTGATTTAATAAGAGTTGAACCATTTGAAGAGAGATGTCCAATAAACCCGTTAACGCTTCCTATTCCAGGATTTATTGGCTGAACAACTCCTCCTGTTGTTGGTATATTTGCAGAAAGAGTTCCACCAGCAAAATATATTTCACTGTTATTGTCTAAATCGATTGAATACACAGCATCGTCATCACTACCTCCAAAATATGTGCTCCATAATAATTGTGAACAATTCGGATTTAATTTGAATAAAACACCTTCTTGTAAGCCACTATATGTGGTACTAAATGCACCAGGTGTAACAGGGAAATCATTTGAAAAAGTACAACTACCAACATAAATATTACCTGCAGGGTCGCAAATAACTTCTCCTCTTGCACCATCGGCATAGTTATAATACAAAGTACTTGAATTTCCTGTCATTAGAAAGTTACTGTAACTATTTCTAAAATTAGAACCGTCGTTGTCAGAACCGCCAATAAAAGTGGAACCTAATAATTGTGTACCATCACTACTTAATCGTGTTACAAAAATATCCATTCCCCAAGAAAAGCGAATAACATTGTCGTAAACTACATTTTGTCCTCCGTTGAATGTATTGTCATAAGCATTTGGCGAAACAGGAAAATCAGAAGATCCTGTTGTTCCCATAATAATAAGGTCATTGCTTCTATTACAAACCAAACTATGTGGCAATTCTTCGCTAATACTACCACCCAAATATGTAGCCCACAAGCGTTGAGTTCCGTCTTGCGAATATTTAATAATTCCAATATCGCAACCAAATTGATACCAAGTAGAACTATACGGTTCACCACCAGCAAAATCAACTTGAAAAGCTCCTAACGAACTTGGATATCCAGTATTAAAAACTATACCACCAGAAAAAGCATTTGACATATCGTCGAACGTAGCTGTAAACCCCCAGTTGTCGGCTAACGAACCTGTATATGTAGAAAATATCAAAACAGGGTCTATAACAAGAGTATAATCTTGATTGTAACCATCAGGAAACTGAAATGCAACATATTTGTTATTAAAAATTAAAAAATTACATTTTACTTTAATTTCTTTTCCATTTATTATTTGATAAGCATAAGGCTGAAGTTCTTTAACAGTGCTAACAGATGTTTTTACAATTAAATGTCCTTCATTGTCAATATTAATAGAATCTTGTCCTTCGTATAGTAAACGGATATTTTCAGCGATGCCTCCAGGTTTAATTATAAAATCGTATTGTAAAAAATTTTCTTTATTTACATAAACTACGTAATCAATGTTTGGATAAACTTCTTTCCATGTAAGGCGTTTGTATCTGGATGCTTTTGTTGCCCATTTAGAATGATCGTTCCCTATGAAAAAATTTTCGTAATCATTATATTTTTCGGATGGAACAGGGATTGTTTTTTTTGCATTTAATAAAGTCATTTTATAAGCGTGAAAGTAAACACGTTCAATTACATTATTTTTTTTACTGTTACGATGAGCATTTGAAACACTTACGTTTTCGGTATTGTAAAACGAATATGTAACTCCGTCGTTTTCTGGGAATACAGCTCCGTTTGAAACTGTTAATCTGTATAAAGCATTGGGATGCCATTGTCCTTTGTTTTCTACAAAAGCATTTTGAGCAGATGAATTAAAAAAAATGCTAAGAAAAACTATAATAATAATAAATCTTATATCAAACATTATTATTTTGCAAATAATTTATTTTTGTAAAATTACGAAAAATCATTGATTTTGTCAAAATATAACTTTATTTTTGTAATTACTTGCAACTAAAATAGTTTAATTTGAGTCATTAAACTACAGCTTGATGTTTAACGAAAAAGAAATAATTGAAGGCTGTATAAAACAAAACAGAAAAGCTCAAAAAATGTTGTACGAACGCTTTGCATCAAAATTTTTAGGCATCTGTATGCGTTATGCAAAAGATAAACAGGAAGCAGAAGATATTTTGCAGGAAGGATTTTTTAAAATTTTTGAAAGAATAAATCAATATCAATTTGCTGGTGCATTTGAAGGATGGATGAGAAGAATTATTGTAAACACAGCTATTTCTAATTATAGGAAAAATATAAAACATTATAATCATTACGATATTTATGAAATAAACGAAAATGATGAAGAAGTAAATATCGAAGATATTGAATTTACACTAGAAGAGATGCTTAAAGTAATTCAATCGCTTTCGCCTGGCTATAGAATGGTTTTTAACCTGTATGCTATTGAAGGTTATGCTCACAAAGAAATTGCAGAAATTCTAGGTATTGATATAGCAACCTCTAAATCGCAATATTCAAGAGCAAGAAAAATAATACAAAATCGTCTGGCTAAGTTACGTTCAACTAAAAAAGTTTATTCTTTTTAATGAGAGAAGAATTTGAAAAATATTGGAAAGATAAATTCGAAAATTTCGAGATAAAGCCAAATTCTAATCTCTGGAATAAACTTAATAATTCTTTGTTCGAAAAGCAAGTACAATTACTTTTTAAAACATACTTTGTTGTTCCAAGTAATAATGTATGGAGAAAAATTCATTTTAGTTTATGGTGGAAAGAATTTACTAAGTTCTATACTACTAGCTTTAATATCTATTATTTACTTTTTTCAATTTTTTCTGCAATTGGCATTATTTTTTATTTATATCAGTACGAATATAAAAATAATATCAGTGAAAAAGTAATAAAACAATCGAAACAGCATCTAAACAATACAAGAACAATGGCCTCTGTTTTAGATAACAACAATTATAAAAATTTGTTCAGTGATATTCATAGAGTTAATGAAAATGAAAAAAAAATTACAAAAGAGAAAAACCAAAATCAACCTATACATTTTATTTCTTATTCCGATTTTGTTGAAAAAATTGAACCTATGAATTCATCATTAATACTTATAGACGATAAAAATTTAACTCCACTAACAGAAAGGAATGAATCATATAATTTTAGCAATAACATTCATTCATTAAGCTTTTACTTTTCTTATATTTCACTTAAACATATTTTATCCATTCGTCAATCTGAAACTTTTAACGAAATACCACTTTTAAAATTTTTAAATGCAACATCTTATGGTTTATCAGCATGGTATGTGTATCAATACAATAATTTAAGTTTAAGTAGTGGAATTCTTTTTCAATCTGTAAAGCAAAACTACGCTTTTAATAACCCGCTTATCTACAACGATACTATACAAACCACAGAAATAATTGATAATAGCTATTATCAATATTCGTATAATCAAATACTTTACTTAGACACATTACTCTTAATTGGCGATACATTATGGATTACACACATAGATTCTACTTTAATTGTTAATATAGATACATTATTTAACTCAGAATTAAGGCAGGTTATGAAAAATAGAGAAGACAAGCATTATTTCTCTTATAAAACAATAGAATTGCCTATATTGTTTGGCTACACTCATAACTTTGACAGGTTTTTGTTGACTTTTAAAGCAGGGTTATCGTTGAGTAATACTGTAATTATAAAAGGAACTTTCCCTTCTACTTCAAACAATTATGGTAATATGCCTTTAGTACGTAATCAGTTTAAGTGGTTACATTTGAATGCAATTTGTGCTATCGAAGCTCAATATCCGCTTACTGAACATTTATCTATCACAATGATGCCAATGTATAAGCAAAATATTACAAACTTATTAAAAGATAATTCACCATTTATTTTAAAAACAAGCTCTTGGTTTGTTAATGTTGGTTTAAAATACAATATTAAATGAAAAAGTATTTATTCTTTATATTGAATTTAATATTTCTAAATATCCTATTTTCGCAAACTGATGATAAGGCAAATTGTGAAATTACATTTTCTTATAGTATTCAAGATAACCAATTATTATCATTTTCTCATAAAGTAATTAACGGGTCAGACAGAATTGTTTCATATTACTGGGATTTTGGAGACGGCTATACTTCAAGTTCGGCAAATCCTTTTCACGTGTTTTTAAGCGAAGGAACTTATTTAACTTGCTTAACTGTAATTTTTGATAACAACTGTATTGCAACATTTTGCGATACAATTCTTATTGATAATATATATTTAGATCCAGAACAAAATTATTCTATATCGGGTTATGTTTATGCAGGAAATGCTTTATTGCCAGATGGAGTAATATTATTATTTAGAAAAATAAATAACTATTATCGTGCTGTATCTTATACCAAAATAAACAATGGTTTTTATTCTTTTAAT
>JBBIKO010000010.1:0-13883 GCA_037445415.1 Bacteroidota bacterium | reverse complement strand
CTTTATGCCATTCCTTACTTTAACATAAATACTTTGTTTTATCCTAATTACTTCCCAACATATTATGGGGATAAATTGTTATGGCAAGATGCTATATCAATAAATGTTGCAGGAATACACAGCGGAAAAAACATATTTTTACTTTCAAGTCACGACATGTTTATCGGTAATGATTCACTAACAGGAACAGTTTTTATAACAGATTCAACTTCTTTTGAATACAATGTTTATTTAAATAATTGGTTTACTTGCGATATACCACCCCAAAATAATTTTAATTTAGCTCCAAATCAAGTAATACTTTTAGCAGATAAGAATAATAAAGTTCAACGATTTGCTTTAACTTCGCATCAAGGCAAGTTCTTTTTTAATAAAATTCCTAAACAAATATTAAAACTAAGACCAGAAAAATTTGGCATTTCATCACAAACATTCGGTTTAGATTTAAATGATCAAAATTACATTGAATTTTACCTCACTCCCAACAATTTTACTATTGACATAAATAATGTTGAAATAAATCCTACATTTGAAATGAATATTTTTCCAAATCCAACACAATCAGAATTTATTTTTGTAAATATAACTTCATTTGAAAATCCTTCTTATGCAGAAATATCATTATTCGATATTTATGGGCGTACAATTTTATATCAAAATTTTTTACACTTTGGTAAAGAAACTTACATTATTCCATTAAGCGATTGCGCAAATGGAACATACATTGTTTCCGTTAGAATAAATGAGAAAATTCAAAAGAAAATTTTTGTAAAAAAATAATAAGCTTTTAAGCTTTTCAGCATTATTTTTCTTCTATAGCTTTTATTTTCAAATTACAAAATTAGCATTCTAATAAGGTTAATTTATAATTTTGATTAGTGAATTAAATAAAAAAACCTTTATAAAAATCATTAACTTCGCAAAAAAATATATTATGGATCATCTGTTGTATATTTATAACACTCTTACCAGAAAACTTGAGCAATTTATTCCTTTACATAGTCCTTTTGTTGGAATGTATGTTTGTGGTCCTACTGTATATGGCGATCCTCATTTAGGTCATGCTCGTCCAGCTATTGTTTTCGATGTTTTATTTCGTTATTTGTCTCACTTAGGTTATAAAGTGCGATATGTCAGAAACATTACCGATGTTGGTCATCTTGAAAACGATGCTGATCACGGTGAAGATAAAATAGCCAAAAAAGCTCGTCTTGAACAACTCGAACCAATGGAAATTGTACAATATTACACAGATCGTTATCATTACTTTATGGATAAGATGGGCGTAAAACGTCCAAGTATCGAGCCACGAGCATCTGGTCATATAATAGAACAACAAGACTGGATACAACAAATAATAAATAGAGGATTAGCATACGAGGTAAACGGTTCAGTATATTTTGATGTAGAAAAATATTCTAAAATACATTATTACGGAAAATTATCAGGACGAAAGCTCGAAGAACTTTATGCAACAACTCGCGAATTAGAAGGTCAGGAAGAAAAGCGCAATCCGTTTGATTTTGCTTTATGGAAAAAAGCTGCACCAGAACATATTATGCGATGGCGTTCACCGTGGGGCGAAGGGTTTCCGGGCTGGCATTTAGAATGTTCTGTTATGAGTACTAAGTATTTGGGAGAAGTTTTCGACATACATGGTGGTGGGATGGACTTACTTTTTCCACATCACGAATGCGAAATAGCACAGAGCGTAGCTGCAACAGAAAAAGAATCGGTCAGATATTGGATCCACAACAACCTTGTAACAATAAACAGTCAAAAAATGGGGAAATCGCTCGGAAACTTTATTACTCTCGACGAACTTTTTAGTGGTAACAACAAACTGCTTTCCAAACCATTTCATCCTATGGTTGTCAGATTCTTTATTTTACAAGCTCAATATAGAAGTACACTCGATTTTTCCAATGAAGCTCTATTAGCAGCTGAAAAGGGTTTTTACAGATTAATGGAAGCTTATGCAAATCTCGATAAAATAAAACCATCAAAAAGAGATTCGCCTGTTAATTTTGAAAACTTCGAAAAAACATGTTATACTGCATTAAACGAAGATTTGAATACCCCTATTGTTATAGCACAATTTTTTGAATTAGTTAAAATAATAAACAGTGTTTACCAACAAAATGATTCATTAAGCATTAAAAATATTGAATACATTAAGAAACTTTATCAAACCTTTATATTTAACATATTAGGTTTAGAACTAGTAATAAATGAAGTAAATGTAAATAATGAATTGCTAACAAATATTGTAGAATTATTGCTCGATGAACGGAATTTAGCAAAGCAAAAAAAAGATTTTGAAACAAGCGATCGTATTCGTCAAAAATTAAATGAACAAGGTATAGAAATAAAAGATACAAAAAACGGAACAGAATGGAAAATTTTAAAATAAATTATTTTGTTTTACTATTTTTTTTGTTGTTGTATTCTTGTCAACAAAGTCCTATCGAGACATCTGAAAACAAAAGCGAAAACATATTAACATCATCATCAATTCTGCTTGAATTTGAATATCCACAAAATGGCACAGTTGTAAAGTACGGAGATACTATTGAGTTTTCCTGCAAAAATCATAAATTTTCTGAATATGATAGTTTAAAAGTTGAAATTAATCAAACGCCTTACAATTTACTAAATATTAAAGACGGGAAGCTGCAATTAAGTACAGATAACATAAAAGCTGGAACAAATCAAATTGCTATAAACATTAAAGGTAAAAATAAAATGCACGGGCAAACATCTGTAGTAATTATTGCAGCTAAATCACCCAAAGAATACAGATATAAAGTTATAAAAGCATACCCTCACTATGATAACTCATTTACACAAGGTCTAGAATATTATGATGGATATATTTACGAAGGGAGTGGGCAATACGGAGAGTCAAAATTGTTTAAGTATAAATTAGAAACAGGAGAAATTATTCAAAGCTACAATTTAGCAAATAATGTATTTGGCGAAGGAATAGTAATTTATAATCAATATATTTATCAGCTAACATGGCAATCGAATATAGCGTACAAATACGATTTAAAAACATTCAAACTTTTACAAACATTTGAATTTTATACCGAAGGCTGGGGGCTAACAAAACACAACAACATGCTTATAATGAGCGACGGATCAAACCGTTTATATTATTTAGATCCTGAAACATTTAAAGAAATTAGTCGTCTTGAAATTTATAATAACATTGGACCTGTTACATATTTAAACGAACTTGAATACATTGATGGTTATATCTATGCAAATGTTTTCGAAACTAACAACATAGTAATAATAAACCCTAAAAATGGTTTTGTAGAAGGCATCATAAAATTAAATAACTTGCTTAATATGTCAAAAGTTAAAAGAAAACCCGATGTGCTGAACGGAATAGCTTACGATGTTGAAAAAAAACGAATACTTGTAACAGGGAAATATTGGCCCGAAATATATCATATTGAAATTATTCCAAATATGTAATAAATTATGGATGCCATTAAAATGGTTGATTTATACAACCAATATTTGCAGATAAAAAACGAAATAGACGATGCTATTTTTAAGGTTATTGAACGAACTTCATTTGTAAAAGGTTCAGAAGTTACGCAATTCGAAAATGAATTAGCTGAATATTTACAGGTTAAAAATGTTATATCTTGCGCAAATGGCACCGATGCATTGCAAATAGCACTAATGGCATTAGAACTTCAACCCGAAGACGAAATTATTACAACAACATTTACTTTTATAGCAACAGCTGAGGTCATTGCTCTACTAAAACTTAAACCAGTATTGGTTGACATTGATGAAGATACATTTTTAATGGACCACAATAAGATAGAATCTCTTATAACCAAGAAAACAAAAGCAATTATACCTGTACATCTTTTTGGTCAATGCTGTGATATGGAAAAAATAATGAATATTGCACAAAAATATTCCATTTATGTAGTAGAAGATACAGCACAAGCATTAGGAACAGATTATTATTTTTCTAACGGGAGCAAAGCTAAAGCTGGTACTATAGGTCATATTGGCTGCACTTCGTTTTTCCCTTCTAAAAATCTTGGATGCTTTGGCGATGGAGGAGCTATTTACGCAAACGACGACAATCTTGCTACAAAAATTCGCTCCATAGCCAACCACGGAATGATTAAAAGGTATTATCACGATTTAATAGGAGTAAATTCGCGTTTAGATTCTATTCAAGCAGCTATTTTGTCTGTTAAACTAAAATATCTCGACAAATACCATTTCAAACGACAGGAAGCAGCTGAATATTACGACAAACATCTATCAAATATAACATGGTTAAAAACTCCTAAACGTGTAAGTTATAGTAATCACATTTTTCATCAATACAGTATAATTGTTAAAGACAATAAAATATTATCTCGAAGAAAACAATATTCCAACAATGATTTATTATCCAGTACCCATTCATCGCCAGAAAGCATACAAGATATACAAATATTGCGACGAGAATTACCCAATAGCTAATAAAATTTCTCAAACTATATTATCATTACCTATGCACACAGAATTGTCAGAAGAACAGCTTTTGTACATTTGCAGTAAAATAAGAAGCTTTGAAGCATGAAAAAATTATTTCTAATATCATTATTAGTTTGGATCATTTATAGTTGTTCCGATGACAAGCCCAATTCTTTGCCAGAAATAAAATTACAAACAGTTGAGTTTTACAAAGATTTATTCGAAACCCCTATTGACTCAATACCATTACAAATACCTAAATTTATTGAAAAATATAGCCCTTTTTTCGAACTATTTTGCTCAAAGGCTATTAAAATCGGCTTCCCCGAAGAAAAACGATTTGCCCCGTTGCTTCAGCATTTCGTTTACGATTATCACATGCAAAATGTATATAACGATGTAAAAAAACATTACTCTACAACTAAAGATATTGAAAAAGAATTACAAAAAGCATTTCAATATTTTGCTTATTATTTTCCGCACTGGCCTATTCCTAAAATATATTATTATCATGGTGGTTTTAATCAATCTATAATAGCTACTGACTCGATAATAGGCATTGGACTTGACAAATATTTAGGCAATGATTATAAATATTACTTCAAATTAGGACTTCCTTTATATCAGATTAATAAGATGACTAAACATTACATCGCTATTGATGCTATGAGGTATTACTTAAGCGGATTATTTACATTTCCGTTTGAACAAGATAATGTACTTTCCAGAATGATTTATGAAGGGCAAATACAATATTTGTTAAAAAAACTTTTTCCTGACACACACGATACAATATTATTTGGATATACCGAAAATCAACTTATTTGGTGTCAAAAAAGCGAAAGAAGTATGTGGAAATACTTGATAGATAAAAAAAAATTATTTGATACAGACTTACTCGAAATTAGACGCTATACTCAAGAAGCACCTTTTACTTCGACATTTCCACGCGAATCGCCCGGAAGAGCTGCTGTATGGATTGGTTACAAAATAGTAGAACAATTTATGAGAAAAAATACACAATTGTCAATCAACGAACTTTTACAAATAAAAAACTATCAATATATTTTTCAAAAATCTGAATACGATCCTTGAAATTGTTAAATAGTTTTAAATTATAATTACATAACAATAATAATTTGGAATTATTCTAAATTATTGTTAGTTTTGAAAAATTAAATTTAAAAAATTATGAAATCAGACATAGAAATAGCTCAAGAAACAAAAATGAAACCTATTGGAGAAATAGCTAAAATATTAGGTATTCCTGAAGATGAAGTAATACCATATGGAAAATATAAAGCAAAAGTTCCATTAAAATTTATAGATGAATCGAAAATAAAACAAAACAAACTAATATTAGTAACAGCAATAACACCTACTCCTGCAGGCGAAGGTAAAACAACAACATCAATAGGATTAACACAAGCAATGAACCGTATAGGAAAAAAAACAACCGTTGTGTTACGCGAACCGTCATTGGGACCTGTGTTTGGTATAAAAGGAGGAGCTGCCGGTGGTGGATATAGCCAGGTATTACCAATGGAAGAAATAAACCTACATTTCACTGGCGATATTACTGCTGTAGAAAAAGCACATAACTTGCTTTCTGCACTTATAGATAATAACTTACAAAGTAAAAGCCGTAATCTGAATATTGACCCGCGCACTATCCGATGGAAAAGAGTTATTGATATGAACGAACGTGCATTGAGAAAAATTGTCATTGGACTTGGTGGTACTGCCGACGGAATGCCACGCGAAACAGGTTTTGATATAACTGCTGCATCGGAAATAATGGCAATTTTGTGTCTTTCGAAAGATATTAACGATTTAAAAGAGAAACTCGGTAATATTTACATTGCCGATACATGGGACGGCAAACCAGTTTTTGCTCGCGATTTGAAAGCACAAGGAGCTATGGCAGCTCTACTAAAAGATGCCATAATGCCAAATTTAGTACAGACCATAGAAGGAAATCCTGCAATTATACACGGTGGACCATTTGCTAATATTGCACAAGGCACTAATTCTATTATAGCCACAAAAATGGCTCTTTCACTCTCTGATTACGTTGTAACTGAAGCAGGATTTGCAAGCGATTTAGGAGCAGAAAAATTTTTCAACATCAAATCGCAAATTGCTGGTTTATTCCCTAATGCTACTGTATTAGTTGCTACAGTTAGAGCATTGAAATATCATGGAGGTGCAAAATTAGCAGATTTGAATACTCCTAATATTGAAGCAGTAAAAAAAGGACTAAAAAATCTTGACAAGCACATCGAAAACCTAAGTTATTTTAATTTAAAACCTACTGTTGCAATCAATCGTTTTCAAACCGATAGCGAAGATGAATTACAATCAATTAAAGAACATTGTTATAATTTAGGTATAGATGTTTCTGTTATAGAAGTGTGGGCAAAAGGAGGTTCTGGAGCAGAAGAATTAGCTGAAATTGTTGCAAAAAAAGCTGATAGCTGTAAAACTTGTTTTAAACCTTTATACGATTTCGATTGGAGTGTAGAGAAAAAAATAGAAACGATAGCTACTAAAATGTATGGAGCGGCTGGTGTTGAATATTCGTTAAAAGCACGTCAAACATTACAAAAAATAAATGAACTCGGCTTCGACAAATTTCCCATTTGTATGGCTAAAACTCAAAAATCGCTTTCAGACGACCCAGCAAAAAAGGGAAGACCAAGAGATTTCATTGTAAATATTCGCGAAATTGAAATAGCTGCAGGTGCGGGCTTTATTATCCCTATTGCCGGAACAATTATGCGTATGCCAGGATTACCAGATATCCCAAGTGCTGAATTTATTGATATAGATAATAAAGGGAATATATCAGGATTATTTTAAACCAATTAAAATCTCATTATTCGTTATTCAACATTATATGTTTTTTAGTGCTTCGTTTTATTATGAAAAACACATTAAAATTTAACTTATAACTGCATTAAGAACTTTATTTGCTTAATTTTATAGTAATGTAACCAAGATTTGTTTTGCCTTGAAAATGGCTGATTTATTAAAAAAGCAAATAAAGTTGTCTTTAAAAATTAAATTTAAACATTATTGGATACAAATTATAAAGTTTTATTACAAATAATATTCTCAACAATATATTGTTAATAAATAAATTATACTATTTTTAAAGGAAAACTAATTAAACACTTTTGAACAATTTATAGTTTATCATAAAATTCAAATTTGATTTAATACGCAGATCCAATATTTTTTCATAAAGAACAATTATACCCGATTTGTTGTTTATTTTCTTTATTTCTTAAAAATATTTTTCACAAATTAATTTTGTTTTCGTGCCTTCTTTAATAGCAAATAATAATGGTAAAAAATGAAAAAATTATTTAACTTTTTTCAATACCTTTGAGTGCTTGAAATTTTATTTTATGCTAAATAAATACAGAAAAATTATAACTCTATATCTAAAATATAAAGGAAAATGAAAGAAAGTTTTATTACCTTTATTAAAGGCATTCTAATTGGTGTTGCAAATGTTATTCCAGGTGTATCCGGCGGAACAATTGCTTTAATAACAGGAATACTTGAAAGTCTTTTAAACGTTATAAAAAAGATATTAAGCGTTAATTCTGTGAAGTTGTTATTAAAAGGGCAATTAAAACAATGGTCTAACTATGTTGATTTTAAGTTTGCAGTTTCCATAGCTGCTGGTGTAATTATTGCAATTGTTTCTGTTGCTCGGTTATTCAAATATTTGTTTGATAATTATCCTGTTTATTTATGGGCATTCTTTTTTGGATTAGTTGCAGCATCTATTTATTTTGTTTTAAAAACAGTAAAGAAACTTAATTTTGCTAACATATTATTTCTTTTTACAGGAACAACTATAGCAATACTTATTGCATTTTTGCATCCTGCAAGCGAAAATCGGGACCTTTTTTATTTGTTTCTTTGCGGCATTATTGCTGCGGCAAGCATGATATTGCCCGGCATTAGCGGATCTTTTGTTTTAGTTTTAATGGGTAATTATGAACTTGTAATGATAGATTCAATAAATGAATTAAATTTTAATATTCTTATTCCTGTTGCAATTGGTGCAGGGTTTGGTATGTTGGCTTTATCGCATATATTGTCGTGGCTATTTAAAAATTTTCCCGATCAAATTATTTCTCTACTATCAGGTTTTATGTTGGGTTCATTACTAATTATTTGGCCATGGAAAATTACTATTTGGAAAATAAACGAATTTGGTGAATATGTTTTAAACCGAAGCGGTGAAAAAATTGTTGAGCGGTATTCATGGTTTTTCCCCGAACAATTAAACAAAGAAGTTCTTATTGCATTTCTACTTATGTTAATAGGTATTTTTGTTATATGGTACATGGAACAAATTGCTTTTAAAAAGCGAAAAATATATGAAAACAATAGAAGTTTGTTTTAGTCCGGCATTATATAATTTTTTCGATACTTCTAATAAAACGTTAGTAATTATAGATATTTTGAGAGCAACAAGTTCGATATGTGCTGCCTTTGAAGCAGGGGCAAAAAAAATCCTTCCTATTGCCACTATCGAAGAAGCATATAAAGCAAAACAAGATGGCTATGTTCTTGCTGCCGAAAGAGATGGGAAAGTTCTTGAATTTGCCGATTTTGGAAATTCACCCGATTTATTTACACCAGAAAGAGTAAAAGACAAAATAATAGCTTATAGTACAACTAACGGTACACAAGCAATAGAAATAGCAAAAAATTCAAATAAAATTTTAATAGGAGCTTTTGTAAATCTATCTGCTTTAACAAGTTATTTAATAAAAAAACCTGATTCTATAATACTGCTTTGTTCGGGATGGAAAAATAAATTTTGCCTCGAAGACACATTATGTTCAGGTGCTATTGCTAGTATTCTTATCAATTCGGGCAAGTATATTACTAATTGCGATAGCACACATGCCGCAATAGATTTATGGAATATAGCAAAAAACAATATACTTAATTATATAGAAAAGGCTTCGCACAGACACAGATTAAAAAATATTGTAAGCTACGACGTTATTAAATATTGCCATACTATTAATGCAACTAACGTTTTACCTTATTACAAAGATGGATTTCTCGAGAAATTGATTTAAATCAAAAAAATATTGTAAAACATAATTTTTATTTTACCAACTTATTAAAAAAAATTATATACTTGCATCAATAATTATTAAAAAATAATGATATATGAAAAAACACAATTTTAATGCTGGTCCAGCTATATTGCCTCAAATAGCTATTGAAAATACTGCCAAGGCTATATTGGATTTTAACGGTATAGGAATGTCTATATTAGAAATATCGCACCGCAGTAAAGATTTTCAGGCAGTAATAGACGAAGCAATTGCTTTATTTAAAGAGGTATTAAACATTCCAGAAGGATATTATGTTTTATTTTTAGGCGGTGGAGCAAGCACTCAGTTTTTTACTGTTCCATTTAACTTTTTAGGGAAAAAAGCTGCGTATTTAGAAACAGGTGTTTGGGCAAAAAAAGCAATCAAAGAAGCTAAACTTTATGGCGAAGTTCAAGTTGTAGCAAGCTCTGCAGATAAAAATTTCTGTTATATTCCTAAAGGATGGACAATTCCCAACGATGTAGATTATTTTCATTTTACATCAAACAATACAATATACGGTACAGAAATTAGATACGATATAAATTCGCCCGTTCCCGTTGTATGTGATATGTCTTCCGATTTTTGTAGCAGACCCATAGATATTAGCAAATATGCTTTGATATATGCTGGTGCACAAAAAAATGTTGGTCCCGCTGGTGTAACCGTTGTTATTATAAAAGAAGAATTTTTTAACAACAAACAAGTTAAAGATAGAATAATTCCTACAATGGTAAATTACAAAACTCACGTAGAAGAAGGAAGCATGTTCAACACACCACCCGTTCTTCCTATTTTTACCGTTAAAGAAACATTAAAATGGTTAAAGTCAATAGGCGGGCTTCCAGTTATAGAAAAAATGAACATAGAAAAAGCACAAATATTATACGATGCTATTGATAACAGTAAAATGTTTGTTGGTACTGTCGAAAAAGATTCACGCTCACTTATGAATATTTGTTTTGTAATGAAAGAACAATACAAAGATAAAGAAGAAGCATTTCTCGATTTTGCTAAAACAAAAGGATTAATTGGACTCAAAGGACATCGCTCTGTCGGTGGATTCCGTGCATCAACTTATAACGCATTACCAAAAGAATCGGTTATAGCACTTGTTGAAGCAATGCACGAATTTGAAAAAATACATGCATAATTTATTTTAAAATTATAAGAGCTGTCTCACAAACGAGGCAGCTTTTTTTATTATTTATTTAAAATCAAGATTTTCGTTTATGTTTTATAACATAATTTGACATTGTTATTTGTAATATAATTAAATTTTTGTCTATTTTTGAAACTATAAACTTAAATCCGAAAAAATATGAAAATACTAGTAGCAACTGAAAAACCTTTTGCTAAAATTGCTGTTGACGGCATTCGTAAAATAGTTGAAGAAGCTGGTTATGAATTAGCGCTTCTTGAAAAATATACAGAAAAACAACAACTTTTAGACGCTGTTTCTGATGCCAATGCTTTAATTGTTCGTAGCGATAAAGTTACACGCGAAGTTATAGAAACAGGTAAAAATCTGAAAATTAGTGTTCGAGCTGGTGCTGGCTACGATAATATAGATTTAACTGCTGCAACAGAAAAAGGGATTGTTGTAATGAACACACCAGGACAAAATTCAAATGCCGTAGCAGAACTATCAATAGGTATGATGGTATTTATGGCTCGAGGACAATTTAAAGGAATTTCAGGAACAGAGCTAAGTAATAAAAAACTTGGAATTCATGCTTATGGTTATGTTGGTAAAGCTGTTGCAAAAATAGCAAAAGGATTTGGGATGAAAATATACGCCTTCGACCCATTTATCAGTGATGATATTATGAGTAAGGATGAAGTTATACCTGTTCATTCTGCAGAAGAACTTTACAAAATAAGCGATTATCTTTCGTTACACATACCAGCAAACGAAAAAACCAATAAATCAATCAATTACGAATTGCTATCATTAATGCCTAAAGGTGCCACAATAGTTAATACTGCAAGAAAAGAGGTTATTTGCGAAGAATCTCTTAAGAAAATGTTTGAAACACGCGAAGATTTTAAATACATATCCGATATTGCTCCTGACTGCCACAACGAATTGCTCAAATACGAACACCGTTATTATTCAACACCAAAAAAACAAGGTGCAGAAACTGCGGAAGCTAATATTAATGCAGGAATTGCTGCTGCACGTCAAATTGTTGCTTTCTTCAAGCATGGAGATAGAACATTTCAGGTTAATAAATAACTAAATTACTATAAAGGTTATGGCAATATTAAAACCATTTAAAGGATTACGTCCTCCAAAAGATATAGCAAAATTTATTGCAGCACGTCCTTACGATGTGCTTAATTCAAAAGAAGCTCGCGAAGAAGCAAAAGGTAATCCGTATTCACTTCTTCACATAACTAAGCCAGAGATAGATTTACCCGAACATGTAGATGAGCATGACCCACAAGTTTACGATAAAGCAAAAGAAAATTTCGAACTATTTAAGAAAAACGGTTGGCTTATAAAAGATACAGAAGAATGTTTTTACATATATGCCCAAACTATGAATAATCATACACAATATGGTTTGGTTGGTTGTGCTGGCGTGGATGATTATTTAAATAATATCATTAAAAGACATGAACTTACTCGTAAAGACAAAGAAGAAGATAGAATGAAACACGTACGTGTTACTAATGCAAACATGGAACCTGTATTTTTTACATACAAAAGAGTCCCCGAAATAGATGAAATTGTAAAAAATATTGTTAAAACGCAAGAGCCTGAATACGACTTTATTACAGACGATAATATTGGTCATCACTTTTGGGTTATACGAGATAAAAACACTATCCAAAAACTTGTAGATTTATTTGCTAAAGTTCCTTACACTTATGTAGCAGATGGGCATCATAGAACAGCCGCTGCTGCTTTAGTTGGAAAAGAAAAACGCGAACTAAATCCTGGTTTCTCTGGAAATGAAGAATTCAATTTCTTTCTTGCAGTTCATTTTCCCGATAATCAATTAAAAATTATTGATTACAACAGAGTTGTTAAAGATTTAAATGGGTTAACTGCTGAACAATTCATTGAACGATTGAAAGAAAAATTCATAGTTGAAGAAAAAGGAACAGAAATTTACAAACCTATCAGGCTACATAATTTTTCGATGTATTTAGAAGGTAAATGGTATTCGCTCGATGCAAAACCAGGTACTTACAACGATAATGACCCAATTGAAGTACTAGATGTAACAGTCTTAAGCAAATATGTTTTAGACGAAATTCTAGGAATAAAAGACCTTCGAACAGATAAAAGAATTGATTTTGTGGGTGGGATTCGTGGATTGGGCGAACTTAAAAAACGCGTTGACTCTGGTGAAATGAAAGTAGCCTTTGCACTTTATCCTGTTACATTGAAACAGTTAATTGACATTGCCGACACTGACAATATTATGCCCCCGAAAACAACATGGTTCGAACCTAAATTAAGAAGCGGATTGGTTGTTCATTTGCTCGACTAAGTTTTTAATATTTATTGTATATTTATTAATTTTGAGAGACTGTCTCAAAAAAGTAGCCTTTTAAATTGTTTATAATTCAACGGGTTATTGTTAATAAAATTTCATAACATTTTGATATTCAGTAGTGAATATTTTTTTTATATTTACATCGCGAAAAGCCATTGTAAAACATTCAAAGAATTTAATCAGCAACAGTTAATGTTTTAGAGGAGCATATCGACAAGCATCATTCTGTTCGTCTGGTCAATCAGATAATCGATTCGTTAGATATACGTTTATTGATTCGTAAAAACAAAGGAGGTGGTACAACGAGTTATCACCCCGTATCTGTTAAATATGTAAAAAAATAAATAGATATCAAGCCATCAATTGTCAAGGTTGTCCACTTCGTTCTTCAGGTCATAAATGGGAAGGCATTCGAATCATAGAAGTAAGTTTATATTTAAGAATGCTAAAAGCAAAAGCTCTTGAATTTTTATTAAGTCAACAAGGCATCTTGCACCGCAAAAGACGAATGGTAGATGTTGAGCCTGTTTTTGGAATGATTAAAAAAAATAAAGGCTTTAGACGATTTTATCTTAAAGGAATCGAAAATGTAAATATTGAACTTGGGCTATTATTTATGGTACACAATCTGAGCAAAATAACCAGCTTTTTAAGTTTTTTGTTGTCTTTTGAACGGTTTAAAGTCAATTTTCAAAAATTATGGCATAAAATAGCTTTCATTCTTAACTCTTATCTG
>JBBIKO010000009.1:3829-19473 GCA_037445415.1 Bacteroidota bacterium | reverse complement strand
TTCCATATTACATCAGAAACTTTTTTAGGAACAGGTCCTATTTTTTTCCATTCTTTTTGTAAGTTTATTAACTCTAATGTAGTTCTTTTCCAATCTGTACTATCCTTCAATGCTTCAGCTTTTATACATAAATCAGTTTTTAGCTGAAGGTTTTTATTTTCTTCTTCAGATTTTTGCTCGTAATATTCTTTTTTTGCATTAAAAAATTGGTCTAAAGCAGTGCGAAAACGCTTATAAATGTTTGCGCTTTCTGAACGTGAAACAGAACCTATTGTTTTCCAACGTTGTTGAAGATCTATGATTTGTTTTGTTACTTCTTCCCAATCTTTATAACGATTGTATAATTTACCTGCTTTTTCTTCTGCAATTTCGCAAAGAATTGTTTTAAGTTTTAAATTATTTTCTTCTTCTTCTTTTTTTCTTAAGAAAAATTCTTGATGATTTTTATGAATTTTTCGAGTTGCTTCTTTAAAGCGTTCCCATATTTCTTCTTTTTTATCGGGATATACAGGGCCTATTTCTCTCCATCTTTCGTGTAAAATTTGTAATTGACCCAATGCCTTAACTACATCATGTTCTAAAATTAGTTGTTCGGCTTTTTCGCAAAGTTCTATTTTAGATTCTAAATTTCTTTTTAAATCGTAATCGCGTGCTTCTTTATTCAATTTTAGCCAATTGTAAAAGTTATCTCGTGCAAGATTATATTTATTGTATAAATCTTTAACTAAATTTTGTGGAACTACTCCTGTTTTACGCCATTCTTCATTTAAAACGCGAAATTCGTCCATAGTGGTTTTCAACGATTCGGGCTTAGTTGTGAGTTCATTTATTTTTTCAATAATTTCTAATTTCTTTTTATAATTTTCTCGTTTTTGATTTTCAATTTGTGCTATTATTTCGTTGCGTTTTTCTTTATATGCGTCGTAAAGTTCTTTAAAAATTGGCTCTAATTTGTCGGGTTCTTCTTTTATATCGCTTTCTGAAAGACCTTCTTCTAGCATTTTTTTCTTTAATAAATCAGTTTCTTGCTTCAACTTTCTGTAGAAGTGAGCTTTAATTTGTTCAAATTCATTTTTATGTTGAGTAATATTTGTTTGTCCTAATAATTGCTTAAATTTTTCTATTAACTCTTCTCTCGAAAGCGAAGCATAATCAATTACAGGATATTGCATTATTACATCGCTTATGTCTTCATCATTAGTTTCTGGAATTACCTCTTCTTCTATTTGAGCATGAAATACGGATTCTGACTCAAAAATAACATTGATGTTTTTATCTAAATCTTCTTGTTGTTTCATGCCATGTTGCTCGTTAAAATCTGTTGTCTTCATGCAATAAAATTTAATTTACTAAAATACTTAATTCTATACAAATTGAAAAAATAATTTTAATAGCTGAATCTGCTATTGGAGTCCCTGGACCAAAAATTCCAACTAGAGCTAATTTATAAAGAAAATCGTAATCTTGAGGTGGAATTACTCCGCCAACAATTACTAAAATATCTTCCCTACCTAACTTTTTTAATTCATCCATTACTTGGGGAACAAGTGTTTTGTGTCCAGCAGCTAAACTTGAAACTCCTAATATATGTACGTCATTCTCTATAGCCTGTTTTACAGCCTCTGCTGGTGTTTGAAATAATGGCCCTACATCAACATCAAAGCCCATATCAGCATAAGCTGTTGATACAACTTTTGCTCCTCTGTCGTGTCCATCTTGTCCCATTTTTGCAATCATTATTCGTGGACGACGTCCTGTTTTTTCGGCAAATAAATCTGTTAAGCGTTTTGCTTCTTTAAATTGTTCATTATCTAACGATTCAGAACTATAAATACCTGATATCATACGAATATTAGCTTTATAGCGTCCAAAAACTTTTTCCATTGCATAAGATATTTCACCTAATGTAGCATGTTTTTTAGCAGCTTCTATTGCTAATTCAAGCAAATTACCATAATTATTTGCACATGCTTCAGTTATTGCGTTTAAAGCTTCTTCAACGGCTTTGTTGTTTCTAGATGCTTTCAATTCCTTCAAACGTTTTATTTGTGCTTCTCTTACTGCTGTATTATCTACTTCTAAAATTTCGATTGGTTCTTCTTTTTCTAGTTTATATTTATTTACTCCAACAATAGTTTCTTTACCTGTATCTATTAAGGCCTGTTTACGTGTAGCAGCTTCTTCTATTCGCATTTTAGGTATTCCTGTTTCAATAGCTTTTGCCATACCTCCCAAGACTTCAATTTCTTGAATTAAATCCCATGCTTTGCTTGCAAGTTGATCGGTTAAATATTCAATAAAGTATGAACCACCCCATGGATCAACAGTCCTACATATTTGGGTTTCTTCTTGCAAATAAATTTGTGTGTTACGTGCAATTCTTGCCGAGAAATCTGTTGGAAGTGCAATTGCTTCATCAAGAGCATTTGTGTGCAACGATTGAGTATGTCCTAGTGCAGCTGCAAGTGCTTCAATGCAGGTGCGTGCAATATTATTAAATGGGTCTTGCTCTGTTAAACTCCACCCCGACGTCTGGCAATGTGTTCTAAGAGCCATTGATTTTGGATTTTTTGGATTAAACGATTTTACAATTTTTGCCCACAACATTCTTGCTGCTCTCATTTTAGCTATCTCTACAAAATGATTCATTCCTATTGCCCAGAAAAATGACAAACGTGGTGCAAAATCGTCTATATCTAAATCTGCTTTTATTCCTGTTCTAATATATTCAAGACCATCGGCAAGTGTATATGCCAATTCAATATCTGCTGTTGCACCTGCTTCTTGCATGTGATAGCCGGAAATACTAATGCTGTTAAATTTTGGCATATATTTAGAAGTATATTTAAAAATATCAGCTATAATACGCATCGAAGGTTCAGGTGGGTATATGTAAGTATTTCGAACCATAAATTCTTTTAGTATATCGTTCTGAATAGTTCCACTTAATTCTTCAAGTTTGGCTCCTTGTTCTAATGCAGTAACAATATAAAATGCCATAATTGGAATAACAGCACCATTCATAGTCATCGAAACAGACATTTTATTGAGCGGTATCTGGTCGAATAGTATTTTCATATCGAGAACTGAGTCAATAGCAACACCTGCCTTACCAACATCGCCAACTACACGTTCGCTATCACTATCGTAACCTCTATGCGTAGCTAAATCGAAAGCTACAGACAAACCCATCTGCCCCGCAGCAAGATTTCTACGATAAAAAGCATTAGATTCTTCGGCTGTAGAAAAACCAGCATATTGACGTATTGTCCATGGCTTCGTTACGTACATTGTGGCATAAGGACCACGCAAGTATGGAGGGATGCCAGCAACGTATTCTAAATGTTCAAAATCTACAATATCAAATTTCTGATAAATATTTTTTACATTTATGCCTTCGGAACTTTTCCAAACTTCTTGAATATTTAATTCTTTCTGATAATTAAATTTATCTAATTTTACTTTTCTAAAATCTGGTTTCATAGATTAGAAAATTTTTAACTATTAACAAGCCCTTTTAAAAGGACATTAATACCTTGTAGTGTATCAATAACATTAGATTTTATATGTATAAAATGTTTTAAGCCCAATTCTTTAAATGCTTCGACATGTTCTTTGGGATTACCTGCTAATACAACAATCTTTTTGTTGCTTAGTTCAGAAATAATTTGCGGAACTATTTCTGGATATTCTTCATCTGAAGAACAAATCACTACTATTTCTGCATCCGAATTTAAAGATTCTTTTATGCCTTCATCAACTGTTTTAAAACCAGGATTGTCAATTATTTCATAGCCAGCACAACCAAAAAAGTTTATACTAAAATTCGCTCGTGCTTTACGCATTGCCAAATTACCGTATGATAACAAAAATACTTTTGGACGTTTTGGTAATTGCTCTGTTTCCAATCGTAATTTTTCAAATTTGTCAGCTCCTCTGTATATTTTTATTGGTTCATATATAGGCTTACCTGAAGGTTGTAAAGGTTTAAGAAAACAAGAGTTGATTTTTGATTGAATTTGTTCGTAAATATTGGGATATTGATTTGTTCCTAAAAGTATCTCCTGACGCATAGCAATGTTCATATCTCTTTTTTGCTGGGTATCTTTTATCATTTCTTGTATTTTTCCATCTTTAAACGCCTGAATATACCCTCCTAAATCTTGTATATTTAAAAAGAGTTTCCATGCTTCGTTAATGAGCGAATAGGTTAACGATTCGATGTAATAAGCACCTTCCGCAATATCAATTACCTTATCTAAACGAACTTCTTCTTTTAATAATATTTGTATATTTCTCGAAAGCCTTTGCGAAAAAGAATCAGGCGAATTATATATAACATCAAATGGACGTACAGTTAGCGAATCTACACCACCCAAAACAGCTGACATAGCTTCTGTTGTTAAACGAAGTAGGTTTACATAAGGATCGTAAGCTGTCTTGTTCCAAGTAGTTGTAACTGCATGAACGTGTATTGGTATATCTCTGATTGAAGAATTATAAGCCTCGAGCAATTTAGACCATAAATATCGTAAAGCTCTGAATTTTGCAATTTCCATAAAATAATTCGATGCAATACCCATGTTGAGACTTATGCGTTGAGCAATATTATCTAATTTTAAACCTAAATCGGTTAAGTGTGAAAAATATTCTGAGGCTATTGCTAAACTAAAAGCTAATTCCTGCAAAACAGTTGCCCCAGAATCATGAAATATATGCCCATTAACAGCTAAATATTTGCCTTTCCCGTTTATGGCATCGTTTGCAAATTTCAACATTGAAGCAGTTTGATTGAATACCTGTTCTTCAGGTGTAAAAAAATTACCATTTAATGTCAAATGACCTATCGGATCATAATTAACTGAAATGTTTACCTTATTTTTATCAATGTTCTTTTCTTTTACTATTTCTTCAATCAAAGATAATATGATCCCAGAACTACAACAGCTTACAAATTTTATAGGTGTAGTTACTATTGGAATATCTTGTAAAAGTTTTAATAACGCTTCCTTATTTGGAAAAATATTAGTTAAGTCGTAATGAATTTTATCTTGAATAATAAATTCAATACCTTCTGCCCCTTTTTTCAAGGCATCTACTGATTGTTTGTTTGCTTTATCAATGTCAGAAACAAAAATTTCTTCGAAAATTATCCAATTGTTATCTTTTTTGTTTGTTCTGTAAAAAGGTATTGTATTAGCTTTATTATCAGAAAATAAATTATCTTTTATGTCTTCTTTAGAATAAAAGGGTTTAACAACAATTCCTTCGAGCGATTTCCACATAAGTTTCTTTTCATAATCGGCGCCTTTTAATTCTTTAAAAATTACATCTTTCTATTGCTCTATTGTAACAGGTGGAAATTCTGAAAACAACTTTTCTTTCATATTTTATGTCCAAAAAATTTAAAGTGCAAAGTTAAAGATTATGAATTAAAATATTGTATGTGTATAATCAATTTTTAATTTTATTTGTATAAAATATTTTATGGCTAAGATATATAATAAATTCATTAAACATATAGCTAAAAAAGCAAATAATCGCTAAATTTGCAAAAGCATTTTTATGAAATTCGATTTTTTAGTAGTAGGTTCAGGAATTGCAGGTCTAACGTTTGCACTTAAAGCAGCAAAAATTGGAACTGTATGCATTGTTACAAAAAAAAAACTCGAGGATACAAATACACGATATGCTCAAGGTGGGATAGCCTCGGTAATGTATAATCCTGACTCATTTGAAAAACATGTTCAAGATACTTTAAAGGCTTGTGGTGGCTTGTGCAATGAAGAAATAGTTCGTACAATTTTAAAAGAAGCTCCTGAAAGAATCGAAGATTTAATAAAATGGGGTGTAGAATTTGATAAAAATCCAGATGGAAGTTACAATTTAACCCGCGAAGGCGGACATAGCGAGTACAGAATACTACATTATAAAGATAAAACAGGTGATCAAATTCAACGAGTACTATCCCAAAAAGCACGACAACATCAAAATATAATAATATTAGAGCATCATTTTGCAATAGATTTAATTACCCAACACCATTTAGGTTTTGAAGTAAAAAGAAACTTTCCCAACATTGAGTGTTATGGTGTTTATGTACACGATTTAATAAATAACTCTATATTTAAGATTCTTTCAAAAATAACATTTATTGCAACCGGCGGAATAGGAAACATTTATGCAACAACTACTAACCCTAAGATTGCAACCGGCGATGGAATAGCAATGGTTTACAGAGCAAAAGGCTATTGCGAAAATATGGAATTTATTCAGTTTCATCCTACTGCCCTATACAACCCATCTGAACGCCCATCCTTTCTTATTACAGAAGCTCTTCGCGGATTTGGAGCAAAACTTAAAACAATTAGCGGATATTACTTTATGAAAGACTTTGACGAACGCGAAGAACTTGCTCCACGCGATATCGTTGCAAGAGCCATAGATTTTATATTAAAAAAAACAGGCGATGAATATGTATATCTTGATGCTACACACCTAAATAAAAACGAAATTATTGAACGCTTCCCTACAATATATGCAAAATGCTTAAGCTTAGGTATTGATATTACAAGACAGCCTATCCCTGTAACTCCAGCAGCACACTACCTATGTGGTGGTATAAAAGTTGATTTTAATGGTAAAACTACTATCAACAGGTTATACGCTGGTGGTGAATGTGCTTGTACAGGAATGCACGGAGCAAACCGACTTGCTTCAAACTCACTAATCGAAGCCATTGTTACGTCGCATAGAGCATTCATAGATGCCCAAAAAGACATAAATTCATTCATTTTTCAGGAAAACATACCAGAATGGAACGATGAAGGCACAACTGAACCAAAAGAAATGATTCTTATTACACAAAATTTCAAAGAACTTCAACAACTCATGACCAACTATGTTGGTATAGTTCGTACAACAGACAGACTTAAAAGAGCTTTCGACAGACTTAAAATTCTATACGAAGAAACAGAAGCACTTTACAAAAAAACTAAAATATCACCGCAATTGTGTGAACTTAGAAATGCAATAAATGTTGCTTATTTAATTATTAGAACAGCCTCCGAAAGAAAGCAAAGTGTCGGTTTACATTACATTTACAACGATAGTAAAAATGATAATAAATAAATGCAACTTTTTAGTCTTTTTTTTAGTCTTTGTAAAAAGATATATTTGTAACGAAAATCAACTAAAGCTAATGTATATGAAAAAATTTAATCTTATCTTATTATTTTTGGTTCTATTTTTCTTTGCTTTTGCAAAGAAAGTAGATTTAGAAACTGCTAAAAATGCTTCAAAAAACATTTATTACTTAAAAGCTAATAATTTATTCCCAAAATCATTAAATGATATACAATTATTTCATGCTTACACTGAACTTTTCAATGGTGAACCCATATATTATGTTTTTAATGTAAACAACGAAGAAGGCTTTGTAATTATTTCTGCCGACGATATTGCTCATCCCATAATTGGGTACAGTTTTAAAGGTGTTTATCCTGTTTTCAATCAACCACCACATTTTGCAGCATGGATGAAAAATTTTCGAGAACAAATAATATACGGTAAACTAAACAATATTAAAGCTACAAGTGAAATTCAAAACGAATGGGCTGAGTTACTACAACAAAATCCTCCACTAAAAAAAGAAAAAGCAACACAACCATTACTTATTCATACTTGGAATCAAGATTGGCCATGGAATGCATATTGTCCTGAAGATCCAAATGGCCCAGGTGGTCATGTTTACGTAGGTTGTGTTGCAGTTACTATGGCACAACTTATGAAATATTACAACTATCCTAATCAAGGCACAGGCACACACACAAATTACTCAATATGGAATGGTGGATATGGTAATTTAACCGTAAACTTTAGTCAACAAACTTATGCTTGGGCAAATATGCCAAATTTAGTTAACAGTACAAATTACCATGAAGTAGCCAAACTATTGTATCATTGCAGTGTTGCCACAAATATGAATTACGGACCAGATGGTTCTGGAAGTTTATCATCGAGAATACCTACTGCTCTTAAAACATACTTCTTTTAAGCTTCACCAGCACAATACGTACAAAAATCAAGTTATTCTGAAACCGCCTGGTTAAATCTTTTAAAACAACAAATTGATAATAAGCAACCTATGGGTTATCAAGGAAGCGATGGAACTGAAGGACATGCATGGAATTGCGATGGCTATAATGGAAACCAATTTCACATGAATTGGGGTTGGAGTGGTAGTGGAAACGGATATTATGCATTAAACAATCTTATTGTTAGTGGATACAACTTCAACTCAAGTCAAGGTGCAGTTATAAATGTTTATCCTGCAAGTAATTATCCACATTGGTGCTCTGGCACAAAAATTATTGATGGTCGAGGCGGAGCATTTAACGATGGTAGTGGCTACTTAAATTATCAAAATAACATTGATTGTAAATATCTTATTCAACCAGCATGTGCAAATTCTGTTTCTTTAACTTTTGATCGTTTCAATTTAGCTTCGGGCGATAATATATTTATATACGACGGCACAACTGAAAACAATCCATTAATTGCAACACTGAATCCAACAAATACTCCTGGATCTACAACTTACAATAGTACAGGTAATGCATTACTAATTCGATTTGTTACTGACAATTCCGATAATTCTCATGGATGGTATGCAAGTTATACAACTGCTACTTGTTTAGGAACAAAAACACTTACAACACCTACTGGAATTGTTGAAGACGGAAGTAAAACTTGCAACTACGATAATTCCAGAATATGTACTTGGAATATTGAACCACCAAGCACAACATCATTTACAGTGAATTTTCTTGAATTCGATTTTCCTTCCACAGATCAAATAGACAATTTAAAAATATACAAAAACAACACTAATTCATCAAATCTAATCGGTACATATACTTCGGCTAATGTTCCACCATCTTCTCTAAATGTTTCAGGTGCAAGTAAGTTAATTGTAAGATTTACTTCCAATGCAAGTGTTACAGCTGGAGGGTTTGTACTAAGTTATGAAGCAACACAAACAGGTATAAATGAAAAATCTTTATCTAACAATATTCAAATATTCCCTAACCCTGTTAACTCTGACACAAAAATTTATTATCAGCTTACTAATGAAAATAATTCGGTTTATATTTCAGTTGAAAATATTTTAGGACAAACCTTAGGCTTTAAGAATTTTAAGCAATTAAACGGAGATTACCAAATTTCACTGAAATCTATAGCCAACAATTTGTCGAAAGGACTATACTTTGTAAGAATAATAATTAACAACAACGAATCTGTTTTTAAAGTAATTAATCAATAATTTTTAATGACCGATACTATGTCGGTCTTTATTTTTATGAAAATAATTGCGTTATGATAAAAATATTAGCAACGAGTATATTTATTGGCTACATTTTACATGTAAATGCTCAAAGTTTTTTCTGCTCTACTCCCGAAATGAACAGAAAAGCCGAAATACTTAATTCAGAAGCAAAAGCTGCAAAAGAAACATTAAATAATTATACAAAAGAATACATAAAAAGAGAAAATAAAGAGAAAACTACATACATAATTCCAGTAGTTTTCCACGTCGTTCATAATTACGGACCAGAAAATATTTCAAAAGAGCAAATACTTGATGCCATACGCATAATTAACGAAGATTTTAGAAAAAGGAATGCCGACACAAATCAAATAATTCCTGAATTTAAATCTATAGCAGCCGATTGTAATATTGAATTTCGTTTAGCCAAAATTGATCCAAACGGAAATTGTACAGACGGAATTGTTAGAGTAGTATCACCATTAACTTATAATGCTAACGAAATGACTAAATTAGCTGCACCTTCGTGGAATAGAACTAAATATTTAAATATCTGGACAGTTGCATCTATAGAATCTGGAGCTGCAGGATATGCTTATTATCCATCAAGCGTTCATGGGTCGTGGGGCGAAGCAGTAGACGGTGTTTTAATGTTAGCAAGTTATGTGGGTAGTATAGGAACTAGTAATTATAACATATCAAGAGTTCTAACACACGAAATAGGACATTATCTTAATCTTATGCATCCATGGGGAGACTCTAATAATCCCGGATTGCCCGAAAATTGCTATGATGACGATCAAGTATCTGATACACCAAATACAATAGGCCATACCTCCTGCAATCTTTATGCTGTAAGTTGTGGTTCGCTCGATAATGTTCAAAACTTCATGGAATATACTTATTGTTACAGAATGTTTACCGAAGGTCAAAGGATAAGAATGCATGCTGCATTAAACAGTTACATTAGTGGACGTAATAATCTATGGACTACATCTAATTTAATAGCTACAGGAGTACATCAAAGTATTAATCCTCAAATATGCCCCCCAATTGCTGAATTTACTTACAACAAAAAATTTGGTTGTGTAGAAACAATAGTTCAATTTAATAATAGCACTTGGAACACAGATTCTATTTCATCATTAACATGGTTATTTCCTGGTGGTAATCCTTCTATTTCAAACGATATAAATCCAAGCGTTACTTATTCTCAAGTAGGTCTTTATTCGGCCACACTTATAGCAAGCAACCCAGCTGGTTTTGATACTATTACAAAAAGCAATATAATTCAAATTTTAGACGAAAACACTGCTTATACTTTACCATGGTTCGAAGGTTTTGAAAATAATGCTTTTCCACAAACAAATGATACTAACATCTTTTGGCTAACCATGGGAACAGGCTTGCACCAATGGCAACGTACAACACAAACAAGTTTTTCAGGCATTGCTTGTATAGTAGCACCTAATAATCTCAATACAAATGAAAGTCAAGTTGAATTGTACTCACCAAATATCCTTTTAAACAATCAAAATCCATCTAATATCATTAAATTTAAATTAGCATACGCACAATTAGATGAAAATAGTTTTGACAAATTACAAGTATTTGTATCATTTAACTGTGGCGCAACTTGGTATCCAAGGTTAAGTAAAGCTGGACCAAATCTTCAAACTGTTAACGGAAACTACTACTATAATTTTATACCTAATGCAAATCAATGGAGAGAAGAATATTTTAGCATAGGCGCTTTTCTTAATAAGCCATTTATACGATTAAAGTTTGTAGCAACAAGCAATCAAGGAAATCCAATTTATATTGATAATATACAACTCGATGTAGCTTCATCATCTAAATTAAATAAATTCGATGAATTATACATACCCATTATTTACCCAAATCCTATTAACGATGAATCAAAACTTTGGATAATTACAAATAAAAATGAAAATCTTATAGTTACTATTTCAGACATTCTTGGTAGAACTATATTTACTCAAAATTTTGAACTTAATGAAGGCGAAAACTCTATTCAATTGCCAGTTTTTAATAAACTCACTTCAGGTATATATTATGTTCAGATTATTATTAATAATTATTCTACTACATTGAAAATAATTGTTCAATAAAAACAATACAAACTATGAAAGTAATTAGTATAGTAATCCTTTTATTACTTTCCTTTTATTTAGAAATATTAGCTCAAACTGGAAAAGATTGTAATAATCCATATGTTATCACAACTTTACCTTTTACACTTAATAATCAAACTACGCAAGGAATGGGAAACGACTACAACGAAACAATGACATGCAACAGCTTGTATATGACAGGTAACGATTTTGTTTTTCAATTTACCCCAACACAAAGTATGAATGTTACAATTAAATTAACAAACACTAATGTTCTTGTTGGCTTATTTTTACTCGATGGATGCCCTGATTTACCTACAACTCAATGTGTCGCCAAAATAGAAGCATCTAATGGTAATCCTCAATTAAGTAATGTTTCGGTTAATGCTGGAATTACTTACTTTATTATAATTGATACATACAACGTCGCAAATTTATTTCCCAGTACAACATTTAATTTCAGTATTGACGAAGCTCACACAATCGATATTGCCCCTACACGTTTTTTTAGACCAATGTCGGGATGCCATTTAACTAATTCAAGCCAAATTTGTATAATGACAAAAAATTTTGGAACACAAGCAGTTGACACAACAATTCTTGGTTTTTACCTTGATAATCAAACACCTATTTACGATACTTTTGTATATCATTTACCTCCAGACGGTTTAGCTTATTTTTGGTTTGACAACTTTACACTCGACTTATCAAATACAACAAAGCATCTTATGACAGTGTTTTCTGCTACCCCAAACGATAACAATAAACTAAATGACACACTTCGTAAATGGATTGTTCATCCGATAAGCGTCAGCACATTTCCATATTTCGAAGATTTTGAAAATGACGATGGAGGATGGACAACAAATTGGATTTCCGATATACAACCTGGAACATCATGGGAATGGGGTACTCCACAAGCACAAACTATAAATCATGCTGCTAGCGGAACTAAATGCTGGGCTACTAATCTTTCTGGTAACTATTTAGATTCGGAACACTCATACATCTTGGGCCCCTGTTTCGACTTCTCGCAATTAACTTTGCCTATCATAGAATTAGATATTTTCTTCAAAACAACAACTATTGATATTATCCAATTAGAATATAGCTTAGACTCTTCTTTTACATGGAATAGAATCGGTAATCCAGGAGAAGGAATTAACTGGTATAATACACCTTCTGGCTACTCTGAAAGTGGTTGGAATGGAAATAGTTATGGATGGATTCATGCACAGCATACACTTGATGGATTAGGAGGAAACCCTTATGTTTTATTAAGATTTTCTATTCGCGGAGGTATTAATGGAACTGATGAGGGAGTTGCTATAGATAATGTGCGTATTAGCGAATCACCACAATTTGACTTGTCAGTAGTTAATATTATTTATCCTTACGATTCTTGTGGCTTATCAAACAACGAAAAATTTACTTTTACTATACGAAATAATGGTTTACAACAAGTTAATAACTTTCCCATAAAAATTTCAATAAATAATGGACAAACATATTCAACAGAAATAATTTATCAAACTATACAACCATTGCAATCCATAACATATACAACACAACAAACTTTCAACTTTTCGAATTATGGAAAATACAATGTGATAGTAACAAGCGATTTACTAAACGACGAAAATACCCTAAATGATACATTAAAAATAACAATAATGAATTTTCCTATAATTACAAATTACCCATATATTGAAGATTTTGAGCAAAATGATGGTTATTGGTATTCGACCGGGATAAATAATTCATGGAAATGGGGTATTCCAAACGACACAGTACTTACACAAGCAAGCTCAGGAACTCATTGTTGGGCAACAAATTTATCGGGTTATCATAATCTTGCCGAAGAAAGTTATGTTTACAGCCCATGTTTTTCACTCGATAATTTACAAAAACCTGTCTTCAAATCATCAGTCTGGTACAAACAAACATATCCAACATACACACAAATGCAAATAAAAAATGGAGAAACACATATTTGGAATATTTTAGGTTCTTCAAATTCTCCAAATTGGTATAATTCTGGTTATTCTTGGACTTATAGTTCAAGTGGTTGGACAAATGTAAAACACTCATTAATTCAATTTAACAATGGCAAAATAAATCAATTGCGTTTTTATTTCAAAGGCACAGTACAAAATTCGGGTTTTTCGTTCGATAAAGTAGAAATTTGCGATGCTCCAACTGCAAGTTTTACTACATACACACCAAACAAATCTGGATATTTTGTTTATTTCCAAAATACAAGCCAACGTTTCGATTCGTGTTTATGGGACTTCGGCGACGGGAATTATAGCAACGAATACAATCCTATACATCAATATCCAAGCTCTGATAGCATATTAGTAAAATTAACAGTATGGAACCATTGCGATTCAGATTCTTTTGCAAAATACGTTCATCCAATTTATATATCTGTACCAGAAAATAATAAAGACGTATGTTTAATTACATACTATAACGATAACAATATTTTTATTCAAAACAAATGTTCTCACGAAAATAATAAATTTGTAATAAAGGTATTTACCACATACGGAACAGAAATATTAAGCAAAAACATTTGTCTAACACAAGAATCAACAGTTTTTCCGTTAAATTTGAATACATCTGGTATTTATCTTATTCAAATTCTATCTGACAAAGAAATATTATATATGAAAGTATTATACAAAAAATAAATTTAAAGCTTTTTATAGCACGGACTATAATCGTTATACTTTGCTCTTTAATTTCTGGAAACACAATTAGTAAAATATCGTTTTTAAATATTTTATTTGTCGATAAAATAGTACACTTAAAAATGTATTTTATTCTATTTTTATTTATGGTACAATTTTATAATATCTATTAAACATCATTATACTTCTTTTAAATAAAAGGATAATTATATTATCACTTATAAATTTATTTGGAATAATTATGGAACTTTTGCAAGTTTTTATAGCACAAAATAGAATATTTAAGTTATCAGATATATTTGTAAATTTTATGGATAGTTCAATTGGGTTATTGTTGTTTTACCCACTTTTTCAGACTAAATTATTAAGTAGGATTTTATAATTTTTTGAGCTATATTTGTAGTTTAAAAAAATAACTAAATGTCAAAAGTAAAATATCGCTTCAATCCTGAAACACTTACTTACCAACGTATCGAGAAGAGTTTAAAAAGCAAGTTAATTAACCTTTTATCATTCATTATAAGTGCATTATTTTTTGCTCTATTAGGAATAGTTTTTTACAATTTATTTTTCGATTCGCCAAAAGAAAAAATACTCAAAAGAGAAAACAAAATTTTACTTTTTCAATATCAAAACCTTAACAAAAAAATAAAAGAAATTGAAAATATCCTTGCCGAACTACAATATCGCGACGATAACATATATAGAACATTATTTGAAGTTGAACCTATATCAGACAATATCAGAAAAGCAGGTATGGGTGGAACAAAAAAATACGAAGAACTCGAAAATTTACCGCATTCTGAACTAATAATCAGCACTTCAAAAAAAATAGATTACTTAATGAAGCAAGTTTACATACAATCTAAATCTTTTGACGAAATTGTTTATTTAGCCAAAAATAAAGAAAAATGGCTAAGGTCTGTACCAGCTATCTTGCCAATTCTTAATAAAGACAAATTTAAAATAGTTTCACACTTTGGATTAAGATATGATCCGATATATAGAAATGTAAAAAAAATGCACGAAGGAATTGATTTTAGCTGCGCTGTTGGAACAAATGTCAGAGCAACTGGCGATGGTGTGGTAGCAGAAACCAATTATAGCAACAGAGGTTACGGAAACGAAATTGTTATTGATCACGGATTTGGATACAAAACAAGATACGCACATTTAAACAAAATTAAAGTAAAAAAAGGACAAAAAGTTAAAAGAGGTGAAATTATTGGAAATGTAGGCAATACGGGAAAATCAGTAGGTCCACATTTACATTACGAAGTTTTAAAAAATAACAAACCATTAAATCCAATCAATTTCTTCTATCTCGATTTATCTCCTGAAGAATACGATAAGATGATAGAAGCTTCTGCACAAGAAGGTGGTATATCATTAGACTAATTATGCCATACAAAAAACCTAACATCGAGAAAATTCATTATTCCATTGGAGAAGTTGCAAAAATATTTAATGTTAATACTTCCTTAT
>JBBIKO010000009.1:0-3819 GCA_037445415.1 Bacteroidota bacterium | reverse complement strand
GCAAAAATCATCCAGGTCCCTCATTATGTTTTAAGATACTGGGAAAAAGAATTTTATCCTTATATCAAACCTTTTAAAAATAAAAAGGGAAAAAGATATTATACAAAAAATGACATCGACATAATAACATATATATATCATTTAACTAAAGAAAAAAAACTAACTATTGAAGGTGTTAAACAGGCATTAAAAGAAAAAGATATTAGTGAAATAGCTAATAATGCTCATGTTATTTCTAAATTAAAGCAAATAAAAAATGACTTGCTAGAAATAATAGCAAAATTAAACGAATTGAAAAATGAACAAGAACAAAAATAAAATAGGAGTAGTTTATTCAACAAATCCAGAATACAAATATCAATATATTGAAGAAAACATAGAACCAGAAACTCTTGAACCATCTAAGCAAAAATTATATATATCATTAGATAAAAAGAATAGAAGTGGAAAACAAGTTACACTGATAGAAAATTTCATTGGGAAACAAGATGATTTAAAAAAACTTGAAAAAATAATCAAAACAAAATGTTCAACAGGCGGATCAACAAAAAATAATACTATTATATTACAAGGCGACTTTCGAGTAAAAACCGAAAAATTATTAATAGAACTAGGTTACAAAACAGTCAGAAAAAACTAAAAATTTTATTAGTTTAAAGAATGTAACCATAAATATTTTTTTTCGTAAAAAAAATTAAACTTTTTTGTTATGAAAAAATATATACTATTCACCTTAAGCATTATAATACTTAATTTGGCAAAAGGACAAATTGGAACCGACTTCTGGTTTGCACCACCTAATGTTACAGAATACCATAGTCCTCCCAATTTCCCAATTTATCTTCTAATTACAACTTTAGATCAACCTGCAACTATAACAGTATCAAAACCAGCAGACGGAACATTTACACCTCTAGTTTATAATTTACCAGCTAACAGTTCACAAAGAGTAGATTTAACATCATTCAGAGCAGGACTTGAAACAAGACCAACAAATACAGTTTTAAATACAGGAATAAGAATCCAATCAACTTCACCAATTACTGTATATTACGAAGTATCTAACACTAATAATAATGAAATTTATGCTCTTAAAGGTATTAATGCATTAGGAACTGAATTTTATATACCGATGCATAAAGATCCAAATTTTTATAATTTCCACTTTGGAACAACTCCACTTGATTTAGCTATTGCCAGTTTCGATATAATTGCAACTGAAAATAATACAACTATTAGTATTTATAGCCCTGTTCCGTTAGATGGAATCCCAGCTAATACAATGGTTACTTATATACTTAATCAAGGACAAACCCTTTCGTCAGGAACTTCACAAACAGGAAGCGACCCAGATGGTGGCGGACCTATGGCACATTATTATCAACACCCTAATAATCATCCTGCAGGAGCTATCGTTTTATCTGATAAACCAATAGCCATAACATATAAAGATGATTCCGATCGTGATGTTCCAGCAGGAGGATGCTATGATTTAATTGGAGATCAGATTATTCCTACTGATGTTGCAGGAACAGATTATATTGCAGTAAAAGGCGGATTAGCTAATAACGGACGAGAAAGTGTTATATTAACTGGCTTACATAATAACACTAAAATATACTTAAACGGAAGTTCTACTCCTATAAAAAATATGGTTGCAGGTGAAACGTTTCAAATTATTATAGATTCTTTAAGTACAAGTCCCAATAATTCTATTTACATAAAAGCGTCAAAGCCTGTTATTGCAACACATATTACAGGATTTGGTTGTGAATTAGGGTCTGCTATATTACCATCACTTAATTGTGCAGGAAGTAGAAAAGTTTCATTTGTACGCTCATCTACTGAAACATTTATTCTAACTTTTCTTGTTAAAACTAGTGCAATAGGAAATTTTACTGTTACGCCAAATACATTTAGTATAGTTCCATCAAATTTTTCTATTGTTCCAGGAACAGGTGGTATTTGGTCTGCTGCCAGAATAACACTAAATACAACTCAAGTTCCAATAAATACTGCTTATTCCATAACTAATTCATCATCATTATTTGCTTTGGGTTTAATTAATGGTGGTAGTGCAACTGGTTGTCGTTATGGCTATTTTTCAGAATTTATAGCAACAATTAATGTAAATGCCGGACCAAATCAAACAATTTGTGCAAACCAAGTTGCCCAACTTAATGGAACTGTCAGTGGAGGAGCAACACAAGGAACATGGACAACATCTGGCAGTGGCACTTTTGTCCCCAATGCTAATACATTAAATGCTCAATATATACCAAGTTCATCAGATATTTTAAACGGTAGCGTTATATTAACATTAACATCCGTATCCGATTGTTATCCTGTTAGCAGCAATATGACACTTACTATACTTCCCTCTCCTATTGCTAATGCGGGTAATGATATTAGTGTTTGTGCAAACAATCCTAATGCAAATCTTAATGGAAGTGTTTCAAATGCTACTGGAGGTATTTGGAGTGGTGGTAGTGGTTCATTTGTACCCAACAACACAACATTAGGTGCAACATATTTACCAATTCCTAACGAAATAGCTAGTGGTTCTGTTACACTTACATTAACAACTACTGGTAATGGTATGTGCGATCCTGCTACAGATCAAGTTGTAATATACTTTACTCCAGCACCAACCGCTAATGCTGGACCTGATATTACAATATGTGCAAATAATGCTACAACTAATCTTAATGGCTCAGTTACAATTGCAACAGGTGGAATGTGGAGTGGTGGTACAGGGACTTATATACCAGGACCAAATTTCTTAAGTACAACTTATACTCCATCGCCTGCTGAAATTGCAGCAGGAAGTGTTACACTTACATTAACAACAACAGGAAACGGCGGATGTAATGCTGAATCCGATCAAATGATAATAAATATTACACCTGCACCAACTGCTAATGCTGGACCTGACCAAACTAAATGTAAAAACAATGCAACAATCACACTAAATGGAAGCGTTACTGTTGCATCAGGCGGTATATGGACTGGTGGAACAGGAGTATTTTCACCCAATAATACTACTTTAAATGCTAATTATACACCTTCAGCTTCAGAATTAGCAAATGGGTTTGTAAACTTGACACTTACTACTACTGGAAACGGAAATTGTAACGCAGTTTCTGATAATATTCTTATTACTTTTACCGATGCACCAACAGTAAATGCCGGTTCTGATGTTACTGTTTGTGCTAATAATGCTAATGTTTCATTAAACGGAAGCGTCAATGGAGCTACAGGAGGTTTATGGACAACCAGCGGAACGGGAACATTCTCACCAAACAATACAACACTTAATGCAACATATATACCTTCTGCAGCAGACAAAACAGCTGGTACTGTAACTTTAACACTTACTTCAACAGGTAATGGGCTTTGTAATCCCGTATCAGACCAAATGGTTATAACTATTACACCTGCACCTACTGCTAATGCTGGAACAGATGTTAGTGTATGTGCCAATAATCCTAATGTTAGTTTTAATGGAGTTGTTACTGTTGCTACAGGAGGAACTTGGACAGGCGGTACTGGAAGTTTTAATCCGGGACCCAATGCATTGGCTACTATTTATACACCATCTTCTGCCGAAATTGCAGCAGGAAGTGTTACACTTACATTAACAACAACAGGAAATGGAAATTGTAATCCCGTATCCGACGATATCACCATTACATTTACACCTGCACCAACAGCTAATGCAGGACCCGACCAAACCAAATGTAAAAATAATGCTAATACTGTATTAAATGGAAGCGTTACTGTTGCATCAGGCGGTATATGGACTGGTGGAACAGGAGT
>JBBIKO010000008.1:10762-20015 GCA_037445415.1 Bacteroidota bacterium | reverse complement strand
ATATAAAGCTAAATAAAATAAGAAAAAGAACTGTATTTGAAATTGCAAGCCATATATTTCTATTAAAATTCATATATTTCAGTTAGACACGAAGTTACAAAATTTAAAAGTTATTTTTATATCCGAAATGAATTTTAGCTGTTCTAAAAGAAAAAGGCTGATTAAATTGACTTCCCAAAGCATAAGAAATAAAAAACAAACCAACGGCAGTGTTTACTTCGGCTCCAATTCCCCACGACCAAGGGTCGTCATAATTGCCATTTAGAAGTTTGTAGTACATTTTATCAATAAAAGCAAATATTTGTGTATTTTTATCGAGTACTATACGTTGCTCAAAAGTACCTATAATATACGAAATGGAATAAATGCTTTCTTCGTCAAAACCACGTATGCTTTTGCTTCCACCATTTCGAAAAAGCTCATTCTGAAAATGAACAACATTCATATAGCCACCATCAGCAATAAATTTCATTAGCAAAAACCTTTTAATTGGCAGGTAAGCATAACTATAAATAGAACTAGTAATTGTGTTGTTCTGATTTTGAAATTTATTAATTATAGATTGTTCAAGATTTGTGTTTTTTTTCAATTGTTTTTTTCCATAAGCCATCGAAAATGTTAAACTATATCCATTAGTAGGCAAAACAAGCCTATCTAACTGGCGAAACAAAAACGATATACCTGCAAAAGTTGCTGTTGTAGGTGCAATATTTTGCGATAAGCTCTGAAAAATACTCGTTTGACGCTGCTCGACAAATAGCAATAATCCATTAAACCCTTTTATGTAAAAGTTTAAGCCTATTTTGTAACGTAAATTTAAAAAAGTAGAATCTTGCTTTTTTAAGTTGAAAAGTCCTGATAGTCCTATCGGATTTGAAAATATGTATGGCAAATTAGCTTCAAAATGCAAATTTTGCGATATAGCATCTGTTTTTTTCCATTGTATTTGCCACGAATCAGCTTGTTTTAGTAAATTATTCAAGTTAAACTGCAATTCACCATTTAAAACAAATTGCTTGTTTTCTGTGCTAACAAGACCAACTAAACCATAAAACTGATTAGAATTATTTTTTTCTAAGAAAATTCTTGGTTTTGCGCGATTGTTTATAAAATATATTTCACTTGGTTTAGAAATTTTGTAAAATGGTAATAAAGTTAAATATTTGTCTATTTGCTTTATGTCTTTTTCTTTGTACTCTTTGTTGGGTTTAATGTTAATGTACGAACATATAAAAGACTTTTGTACAAGTAATTTGCCAATTATATCTATAGTATCGTAAGTAAAGTATTTGGATTTATACAGGGTATATTTTGTGTTTAAATTATTTGATGTTGAAAAAATACTATCTAACTCAATATAAGCAAAAGGATAACCACTATTTTCGTATAGATTTATTATGTCAGAAAACATTATTGGAACAGAACACGCTTTTATTTTCTTTTTTAAAATAACATTATTTAGTGTATCAGTAATTAATATTTTTAATTTTTTAGGCAAAAAAGAATGATAGTAATGATAATGATTGTCATTTTGTACAACCGAATCTAATAATATATGGAGTTTATGTTTATTATAAAAATTATCTAAAAGTAATTGTTTCGAAATACTATCGGTTATTGTAAAAGTTTTTTTGTATAATTTGTTTTGTATGTAAAAAGAAATCAGCTTTTCTTGTTGGCCACAAAGAAAATAAGAATAAAATAAAAGACCTATAATTGCATACGGTTTCACTCGTTGTTCATAAAACCTTGGTTATGCAGTACTTCTAATAACGCTTTTGAAAAAGCAATATTGTCTTTCTTGGTATAACGTTTTTCTGTGAATATTTGTGCAAGTGTTTCATTGTTATTTATCTGAACTAATTCTTTATAGAAAGGCAAGTTTTCTTTTTCCTGATAATAATTGTTTATATCTTGTTCTGTGTAGTCTTTGTATGTTTCGTAATGAACCACTGCTTTAAGTGGCAATCTGTCTGTTAGCGGAGGGTTTTCGTCGGGATAGCCAATAACCAAAGTTGTTACAGGAATTACGCCTTTTGGAAGTTGTAAAATATCTATTATTTTTTGTGCCATATATGTAGTTGTTCCCAAATAACATATACCTAAACCATGATATTCGGCTTCGAGTGCAGCATTTTGAGCGGCAAGCAAGGCATCTATTGCTGCTGTAAAAAAAGATAAGAAGTTGTCATAACCTGGTTCAGCTTTACGAAGTTTACACCATAAGTTAAAACGATTAAAATCGGCACAAAAAGTCAATAAAACAGGTGCTTGCAATACCATGTTTTGTTTAAAATGTGCTTCCCATAACTGTTGTTTCAAATCGTTGTTTGTTGTAACTATTATACTGTAAACTTGCATATTACCAGTAGTTGAAGCACGTGTTGCAGCAAGCAAAATCTTTTCTAAAATACTTTTTTCTAATGGGTCTGACTTATATTTTCTAATAGTACGATGTTGAAAAATTACATCCATATTTTTAGTTTTTAGCAAAGGTATATGAATTTTGAAAATTTTCATAGATTTATAAATTAAATAATAAACCCGAATTACGCATAATAAAAATAAACAAATAGAGAAAATTCTAATTACGTAATTTTGGTTTATTACATTTTTATATTATCAGAAATCCAATAAATGTAGTAGAGTGTAAATACCGACGTAATTCTCTTAATTGCATTATTACAAACTATATTAATTGCTTCACTTCGTTTACATGACGGTAAATAGCTATATATCAAAGTTTTGATTTTAATGCAAAAAAAGTAATTTATTATAGACAAACTATCGTGCAAAGGTCTTGTATCGTTAATTTAATGAAAACCTATTATCTTGATTTTGCTTAATGGGATGCTACCATTATTAAACGACTACCCTCAAACTTTGATTATTAAAAGTTATATTGTTCAATAATGTTTTTACCAGGGTTAAAATAACCATTATATAGCCACGTATATTTTTGTTTAATTGTTTCAATTAGTTTTTTTAAGCTAATTAAGTTTGATTCTTCGTTTAAATTTAAAGGATTTCCTATGTAATCTGGATCAATGTTAAGATTTCGCCATTGAATCATATTAAATTTTAGTTTTTCAATAGCATTAAATAAACTTTCAATTTCTTCTGGCTTGTTTGTATAGCCTGGATGTACAAGATAATTTATAGAAACCCATCGCTTATGATGACGTAATAATTGTATAGATAAAAGGACATCATTAAATGTATAATTCACAGGCATATAATACCATTTGTATAAATCTGGTAGAAAACTATTTACACTTATTCTGGCGCTATCTAATCCAGCTTCTATGAGTTTAAGTATTTTATTTGGTTTACTACCATTTGTGTTTAAGTTAATAATTCCTCTTGTAGTTTTTTTTCTAATAAGTTTTATTGCTTCTGCAATAACATCGGTAACCATTAGTGGTTCGCCTTCGCAACCTTGACCAAAACTTACTATGGGATTTGGAGCTATTTCTATATGATCGATTGCAATTTCGGCAATTTCTTCGGGTGTTGGAATAAAGTTTATGCGATATTGTGTAGAACAAAATCCGCTGTTCTTAGGTTGATACGAAATACAGCCTCTGCAACGGCTATTGCAAGTAGGCGAAGTTGGTAGCGGTGCTTCCCACCTTTTTAGAAAGTAATTCCGAGCTGCTGGACAAAGATATACTGTTGCACAATGAACTAAATGCTTTAGTAATCTATTTTTGGGATACTTTTTTAAAAATCTTTTTGTTGCAGATATAACTTTTACTTGATGAAAACAATCTATATCTTGTCTAATGTCTGGGTCTATTCGTAAAGCTGGAACATAAAAAGTTCCATTATACCAACCAACAGCAGTATAAGCAAATAATGGCAATACCGGTGCAGTTTCTTCTTTAACAAATGCTGCCAATGCAGTTTGTGTATGTGCAGGGGCTATAAAAGCAGCAACAGCATATCCTTTTTTTGAAACTTCTATTTGTTTGTTTTTAGGATTAAAGCCTATTGGTTTTCGTTTTGGCAGAAAAAAAAAGTCGCTTCCTTTGGGTAAGGGGATGAAATCGTTTTTATTTAGAAATCTAATTTTATTGTCTTCGCGTCCAACTAGTTTTAATGAAGTATCTTCTAAAATATCACCTTTTTCGTCGCAAAATAATAGATAAGGAGCATCATACATATCATAAATTTTGTGCTTTTTTTGTCCAAGTATCTTTCAGTGTAACTGTTCTGTTGAATACAAGAATATTGTCATTTGTATCTTTATCAACAATGAAATATCCGATACGTTCGAACTGAAAATGTTGTCCTATTTTGGCTGATTTTACAAAAGGTTCTATATAAGCAGTAACTATTTTTAAAGAATCTGGATTAATTTCAGTTTTAAAGTCCTCAGCTTCGTCTGGTATTTCCGACTTAAACAAACGGTCGTACAATTTAACTTCACACTTCACTGCTTGTTGAGCCGATACCCAATGTATAGTGCTTTTAACTTTTCTTCCGTCTGGCGATTTCCCACCTTTTGAAGCTGGATCAATAGTACAACGAAGTTCAATAATGTTTCCGTCTTTATCTTTAATAACTTCTTCACATTTTAGGAAATAAGCATATCTTAATCTTACTTCTCTTCCTGGCGATAGGCGGAAATAATCTTTTGGTGGATTCTCCATAAAATCGTCGCGTTCAATATAAATAATGTTTGAAAATGGAACTTCGTGCCAACCTTCATTTTCGTTTTCTGGATTATTTATTGCTGTTATTGTTTCATAATGATTATTGGGTAAGTTAGTAATTACAACTTTTAAAGGATTTAAAACTGCCATTATGCGGGTAGCTTTTTTGTTTAAATCTTCGCGAATGCAAAATTCGAGTAATCCAACATCAATAACATTTTCACGTTTAGCAATACCAATTTTTTCTGCAAACATTCTGATCGATTCGGGAGTGTATCCTCTTCTTCTCAGTCCACAAATAGTAGGCATTCGTGGATCATCCCATCCGCTAACAAAGCCATTTTTTACTAATTCTAATAATTTTCTTTTGCTCATTACTGTATATGATAAATTTAGTCGGGCAAACTCTATTTGCTTTGGACGTGGATGTGGTAATTCTAAAGCTTCTATAAACCAATCATACAAAGGTCGATGTACTTCAAATTCGAGTGTACATATAGAGTGTGTTATTGATTCAATGTAATCGCTTTGTCCGTGAGCGTAATCGTACATTGGATAAATACACCATTTATTCTCAGTACGATGATGTGGTGCATGAATTATTCGATACAAAACAGGATCTCGCATGTGCATATTGGGCGAAGCTAAATCTATTTTTGCACGTAATGTTCTGCTACCGTTTGGGAACTCACCAGCTCTCATTCGTTGGAAGAAATCAAGATTTTCTTCAACACTTCGGTTTCTGTTTGGACTTGGTGTTGCAGGTATTGTTGGAGTGCCACGCATTTTAGATACTTCTTCGGCACTTAAATCGCAAACATAAGCTAAGCCTTTTTTTATTAGTACTATTGCCCATTCGTACAATTGTTCGAAATAGTCTGAAGCATAGCATAATTCGTCCCATTCAAAACCTAACCATATAACGTCTTCTTTAATTGATTCAACATATTCAACATCTTCGGTAATTGGGTTAGTATCGTCGAAGCGTAAGTTGCACTTGCCCTTATATTTTTCTTTTAAACCAAAATTTAAACAAATAGACTTCGCATGTCCAATGTGCAAATAACCATTTGGTTCAGGAGGGAAACGTGTATATACAGTTTTTACATAGCCTTTTTCTAAATCTGCATCTATTATTTCTTCAATAAAATTTTTGTAAGTTGTAATGTTTTCTTTTTCTGTCATAAATATTAACTTTGAACGACAAAATTAGCTTTTTTTAATAAATAATTTTATGGTAAGTCTCGAATTAAATGGCTTGGAGTTTTATTCTTACCATGGTCATTTTAAGGAAGAACAAATAGTTGGCAATAAATATATTGTAAATCTGTCTGCTAAAATAGATGCTAAAAAAGCCTCTGAAACTGACAACCTAAACGATACAGTTGATTATACTAAAATTTATAAAGTCATTTCAGAAGAAATGGCTATATCATCGAAGTTAATAGAACATTTACTAAATAGAATTGTTATAAGAATTTTTAAAGAATTTGATAATGTAGCTTTTCTTGAAGTTGTAATTTATAAAATAAATCCACCTATTGGTGGCAAAATGCAAAGTTTTTCGATACGATGGAGTGGAAATAGAAATGATGATTTTTAATAAATTGTCTTAATTATTTGGAATAATAGGTAACTGAAATTTAAATCTTTTGTACATCCTTATGCCCGATATTATGTTTGTATCGTTGTAGTGTTTCGTAAAAAATTTTTTTGCATTAATTTGATAAGGAACTTTATTTTTTAAAAACCCCCAATAGTACAGGCTATCGTTTTCAATTTTGAAAGCATAATAAACATAGTAGCTTGTTTCGTTTAACCATTTTACGTTTGCAAACATGTAATTTCCAATTTTACTGATGTGCCCTTTATAAATCATTGGAATTTCGTAAGACTTATGTTTCATAGTACTAATAATAATTGCATATTCATTTTTGTCAAATGGGTAAATAATTAAAATGTGAGTATCTATTTGAATTTCAAAATCATTGTATTTTTTAATTTTATCAAAAACCCATACGCCAACAACATTGGTATCAATTTTTGATTTACAGATGGCTGTTAATGGTTTTTTGTATTCATATTCAGAACAAGAAAATATAAGTAATAAAAAGCAAAAAAAAATAATGTTTTTCATACAATTACATTTTTGTATAAGTAGCAGTAGCATTTTCTTGTCCGTTGCCTTCGTCGAAAACATATTGCCAGCTAATAGATCTGAAGTTAGAAGAAATTGTCCCATTACCATTGAATAGATGGCCACTTGTAGTTTGATTGTTGATAGTAATATTTTGTCCGTTAACGTATGCTTTTACTGATTTTCCTAAACCAAGATTGAAAAAATTATCAATAATTATATACCCGGCTAGGCTATCTTTAGAAATTTCGACGTAATAATTCTGAGTTCCATAAGTTGAAGAATTTTCAGTGCATTTCCATGTGTCAACAAGTTTATCGCGAATGTCGCCGGTATCGGGTTCCGGATCATCTGGATTACAATTTGAAAAGAAAAAGATTGTTGTTAGGATAATAATGTTTTTAGCAAGTGAAAAAACTTTTTTGTACATAATTTTACATTTTACTTTAAACAAAATTAAGATATTTTATTAACAAAACAAATACCAAATAATTATTTTGCGAATAAAGTTTTTTCTACAAGTTCGCAAATAATGTGTCCGATTGTGATATGTAATTCTTGAATTCGAGGAGTGTCATTAGATGAAATATGAATAATGTAATCTGAAAATGGCTGCATATCGTTAATATAATTGCCTGTAAATGCAATAGTTATAAGTCCATTCTTTTTTGCTTGTTTAAGTGCTTTAATTATGTTTTCAGATTTGCCTGAAGTAGTTATACCTACTAAAATATCGTTTTTTTTCCCATTAGCTTGTATAAGCCTTGCATAAACTTCGTCGTATCCATAGTCGTTGGCAACAGCAGTGATATATGATGTATTTACATGTAAAGCTTCGGAAGCAAGAGGTGGACGATCGAAGTAGTATCGTCCAGAGAATTCGGCGGCTAAATGTTGTGCGTCGGCGGCACTTCCGCCGTTTCCACAGAACCATAAAGTACCGTTATTTTTAAAACACTCAACAATTACTTGAACTATTTTTTCTATTTGTTCAATTATTGTGTTATCATGGAGTATAGCATTTTTTAAATTAATACTCTCTAATAATCTTTTTTGTATAATATTTAAGTTATCCATTAAAGGTTTTCTTTTTATAGTAAAGTTTACTGTACAAGATATAAATGGTTTCTTCCATTCGTTTCCACGAATACTTATTTTTTTCTATGGCAGCCATAGCAGAAAAGTCTTTTTCTTTGTTTTCGGTATAAAATTTAATTATAGCTTGTGCAATAGAAGGAGGATTAGGCGATACAACATATCCTACTTTGCCATGATGAACTATTTCGGGCAAACCACCTACATTTGTAACAATCATTGGTTTATTAAAATGATATGCAATTTGTGTAACACCGCTTTGGGTTGCTTCTTTGTATGGTTGAACAACAACATCGGCTGCACAAAAGAAATATGGTATTAAGTCGTCGGTAATAAATTGTGCAAAAAAATGAAATCTACTTTTCAAATTATATTTTTCAACAAGTTCGTAGTATTTATTTTCGTCGCTATAAAATTCACCTGCAATAATTACATCGAAGTTTACATCAGAGTTTTCTATTAAATGAACTGCTTCTATTAGCAAATCCAATCCTTTATAATCGCGAATTAAACCAAAAAATAAAATATAATTTTTATTTTCGTCAAGTTTAAGAGCCTTTTTTGCTTCATCTTTTGGTATAATTTTTCCGTAATAATCAAATAATGGATGAGGGCAATATTCAATAGGTAACTTATTAAAGTCTTTTTCAATATCGCTTTTAACGCTATGCGACATCACAGCACAAGCATCAACAGCCGATAAAAAATATTTAGACAACAACTTGTCGCCAAATCTTTTTTCGTGAGGCTTATAGTTATCAACTAAAGCAATTATTTTAGTGAATTTGTTTTTCTTAGCAATACGAACAATTTTCCCAAGTGATGGAGCTAAAAAAGGAATCCAGTACCGTACAATAATTAAATCTGCTTTTAATTTCTTTAGTTCTATTCCAACTCTAAACCAGTTAACTATATTAATACTGTTAATTTTTCTTAGTATAGCTAATTGTGGCTTTTTTTGATTTTCTACAAATTGTGTTTTCCCAGGAAATAGAATGGAAGGATATTGTAAAGTAAATGTATAAATAGTAACTTTTACTCCAGAACGATGAAATTCCTGAGCTAAACGTTCATTTGTAGCAGCAATACCACCTCTGTAAGGATACGCAGGTCCAACTATAACTATGTGTTTTATCACTAATTAAGATTTCGTTAAAATTCAAAAACAAAGTTAGTGAATAATTTTTTTCAGCATATTTTCGAAAGTTAAAATTATTTATTGCATAACTTAAATAGTTGATGTTTCCGTTATTCTCTATTTTAAGCTTTATCATGAAAAATATTATATAAAGATTAGTTATAAAGAAAATTTTAATGTACTTTTGAGAAACTTAAATTTAAGCTTATGAAAAGGCAATATTAT
>JBBIKO010000008.1:9665-10747 GCA_037445415.1 Bacteroidota bacterium | reverse complement strand
CTTTTCTGGAATTGTTCTCAAGAGTTAAACAATAAACCTATAAGTGATATGACCGATGAAGTAATAAAAGAAATTGTTGATAGCTTATCGAAAGTATCGGAATTCGACAAACCTGTAATTGAAAGAGGGATAAAACAAGCAGCTTCGCTTTGGGATTCAACTGATGGTAATATTTCCGATTTTAAACAACTTTGTTATAACTATTTTGCAAAAAATAAAGAAGAAAAGAAAAGAATGTTTGAAATATTATCTCAAAATTTCGAGATATTGTATGGTTATTTTAATCGCATCACAATAGAATTATTGAAACCACTGCATCTATCAGAAAGAGATATATTACCTATAGATGAAATATTTGGAAGTTACAATGTTTTTGCCCATTTGAACGACGATTTATTTAAAAACAAAATAGCTTTTATAACTATAATAAATTTTCCTTCATTCACCCTAAAAGATAAGAATGAATTTGGTAAACACTGGACACGAGAAGACTGGGCATATGTACGAATGGGAGATATTTTTATTTCAAGAATACCAGCAGATGTATTGCAAAAATATAATGAAACTACTACAAAAGCCGATACATACATTAGCGAATATAATATAATGATGGGAAATGTTGAATCGGAGGACAAAAAAATCTTGTTTCCAAAAGAAATGAAGTTAATAAGTCATTGGGGTTTGCGTGATGAACTTAAATCGAATTATGCAAATAAAGAAAATGGCCTATCGAAGCAAAAAACTATATACGAAATAATGAAGCGAATAATTACCCAAGAAATACCACAAGATGTTATAAATAATGCTCATTTAGTTTGGAATCCTTTTGAAAATAAAGTTTATCAAAATGGAAAAAACATTAATTTCAAATCCGAACCTAATACTCGCTATTCTCACATGTTAAATATTTTCAACGCTATTCGGCAAATAGATAAATATAACCCGATGTATCCAACATATATTAAACGTAAGTTCGATTTAGAAATGGAAATACCTCAAGAGGAGCTGGAACAATTATTTGAATATTTTGTTTCTTCGCAACAAGTTAAGATGATAGGAAATTTAATAAGCAAACGTTTAGG
>JBBIKO010000008.1:0-9655 GCA_037445415.1 Bacteroidota bacterium | reverse complement strand
CCATTAGAACCTTTTGATATTTGGTACGACGGATTTAAGCCAAGAAGTTTCTTTTCAGAAAATATGCTAACAGAAAAGACACAAAAGCTATTTCCCGATGTTTTAGCATTTCAACAATATTTACCAACAATACTCGAAAAGTTAATGTTTGATAAAATTTCGGCAAAAGATATTTCCTCAAAAATTAAAGTCGAGGCTGCACGAGGTGCAGGACATGCTTGGGGCAGCGAAATGAGAGGCGATTATTCTTTATTACGAACTCGTTTAGCTTCAAATGGAATGGATTATAAAGGCTACAACATAGCAATTCACGAATTAGGTCATAATGTAGAGCAAACATTATCGCTTTATAATTTAGATTATTATATGTTGCGAGGTATCCCTAATACAGCATTTACAGAGGCTTTGGCTTTTATTTTTCAAAAACGAGATCTTGAATTATTAGGTTTGAAAGAAAATAACTTAGAAAAAGAATATTTATCAACTCTTGATGTTACTTGGGCTACATACGAAATTATGGGTGTATCGTTAGTAGATATGAAAGTATGGAAATGGATGTATAATAATCCGAATGCTACAGCAGAAGAATTAAAACAACAAGTGTTAATTATTGCAAAGGAAGTTTGGAATAAGTACTATGCACCAGTTTTTGGTAAAAAAGATGAGCCTATACTTGCAATATATTCTCACATGATAGATGCCCCTTTGTATCTCTCTGCTTATCCATTAGGTCACATAATAGAATTTCAGTTAGAACAACATTTAAAAGGGAAAAATTTTGCAAAAGAAATAACACGAATATATTCATTAGGACGATTGACCCCAAATAAATGGATGACTGAAGCTATTGGATACAATTTATCGGTAGAACCAATGTTAAAAGCTGCAGAAGAAGCATTGAAGTACATTCACAAATAATAATGTAATTATATGTCCGAACAAAAGCTCAAAACAAAACTTTATTTAGTGAAAGTAATGTTATAATTAGCTAAGAAAAAATATTTATGTTGAAGGGTTTAAAATATTTAGAAAAAATAAAGAACAATTTGTTAAAAATGACATAGGTATATATTTTATATTAGGTATTACATACTGAAGTTATATGACAAAGAACTTAGGGTTTTATAAGTTTAAAAACCTTAAAAACACTAAAAAAACACCGCAGTTATTAACAAAATTATGAATTTATCAACAATTTAGCGATTATTTTTCAAAAACTATTGCATATCAAAAAAATACAAATAAATTTGTATTACATTAAATAAAATTATTCATTAACCTTAAAAATTAAAGAGTATGAACAAAGCACAATTAGTTGATGCTATTGCAAATGAAGCAAAAATTACCAAAGCAGATGCAAAAAAAGCTTTAGATGCTTTTATTAACGCAACAACAAAAGCCTTAAAAAAAGGTGATCGTGTTGCATTAGTTGGCTTTGGATCCTTCGCTGTTACAAAACGTAGCGCTCGCAAAGGTCGTAATCCACAAACTGGCAAGGAAATTAATATCCCTGCTAAGAAAGTGGTTCGCTTCAGACCAGGTAGTGATCTCACTACTACAGTTAAGTAAGAGCATCTTAACTAAGGTACAAGGGAGTAGAAATACTCCCTTTTTTTGTTTTTTGATATGAAAAATGAAACAATTATTAATTATTTAAAAGAATTTATTAGTTATAACAGATTTACATTATTTAAAAAAATTGTAGAAGAACGAACACGTTACATTAGTGTTTTAATCGAAAATATTTATCAGTCGCATAATGCTAGTGCAATTGTTAGAACATGCGAAGCTTTGGGAGTCCAGGATTTATATGTTTTTGAAAGGAAAAATTCATTTTCGCCAAACGAAGAAATTGCTTTGGGTAGCAATAAATGGATAAATATTTATAAATACAACGAGCAAGATCATTCAATTAAACAATTAGTTGACCAATTAAAACAAAATAATTATCGCATAATTGCAACAAGTCTTAGTCCTAAATCAAAAAGCTTATATGATCTGAACATGGAACAAGGGAAAATTATTTTCCTTTTTGGAACCGAAATATCTGGTTTGAGTGAAGAGGCTATTTCTTTATCTGACGAGATGATTAAAATTCCTATATACGGATTTACAGAAAGTTTTAATGTTTCAGTATCTGTTGGAATTATTTTAAATTATGTAGCAAATCAATTAAGAATTAGAGACATTCCTTTTCATTTAAGCAAAGAAGAAAAAGAACAAATACTTATCCAGTGGTTAGTGCAATCTATTCCTTCTGGAGATAAAATATTAGATAATTTTTTGATAAAACATAGCCGACAAGAAGGCTAATATGTATTTTTATTGTGAAAAAGTTGGTTAATTATTTTTAATTGGGATTAAAAAAATATTAAATATCTTTTCTAAAATTGTACGAAAATTTGTTAATGATTGCTAAAAATTTTGATATAGAAACGTTTTTGTTTATTGTATTGATTTTTGTTTTAGGAGTACAATTATTTTATTACATTTTTTTTTACTTGCGACTCTCAAGAAAAAAAAAGCACTTTAGCGATACTTTTCCACCAGTTTCTGTTATTGTATGTGCCAGGAATGAAGAAGAAAATTTAAAAAAATTTTTGCCATCCGTACTCAATCAAAATTATCCCGATTATGAAGTAATTGTTGTAAACGACGCTTCTGAAGATAATTCAGATGTTGTATTAAAAAATTTTTCTCAAAAATATAAGCATTTAAAAATATCTACCATAAAAAAAGACGAAAAATTTACACACAATAAAAAACTCGCATTAACAATAGGAATAAAAGCTGCAAGCAACGAAATCTTGTTATTAACTGATGCCGATTGTTATCCAATTGATAATTATTGGATAAGTTCTATGGTATCTTCATATAAACCAGAATCTGAAATAGTTTTAGGATATGGTGGATACGAAAAACAAAAAGGATTGCTAAATAAACTTATACGTTTTGATACATTATTTATTGCTATGCAATATTTTACTTTTGCAATGGCAGGTATTCCGTATATGGGTGTTGGACGAAATCTGTCGTATAAAAAAACACTCTTTTTCAAAAACAAAGGTTTTGCTTCTCATAGCCACTTACGATCAGGCGATGACGATTTGTTTGTAAACAAAACAGCCAATAAATATAACGTATCGATTAATTTAGATGTTCATACATTGTCTGTTCCAGAAAAAAAATTTAGCTCATGGATAATGCAAAAAAAACGTCATCAGTCAACATTTCATCGTTATAAACTAAAACACAAAATTTTGCTGTTGTTAGAACCAATTAGCCGATGGCTTTTTTATAGTTTAACAATTATTTTATTTATTCTAAAACCAGCTTTAACGATTTGGTTAATAGGAGGATTGTTACTTAAATGGCTTTTTTTGTTTTTAGTATTTTATTTTTCTACAAAAACTTTGAAAGAAAAAGATTTATTATTATTTTCGCCTGTTTTTGATATTGTAAATTTAGCAATAGATTTAATTGTTAAACTGTATAATAGTTTTTACAAAATAAAAGCATGGAAATAATTCCAAAATTAAGCAATAAAGCTTTGCAAGATTATTATCTTGTTCAACAAGCAATAAAAGGCAATGAGCATTCTTATGCAGAATTAATGGGGCGTTATCGCGATTCAATTTACTTTATGCTTTTAAAAATGGTAAACAACAAAGTAGATGCCGAAGACCTTACAATAGAGGCATTTACAAAAGCTTTCAGAAATTTAACTCAGTATACACCAAGTTATGCTTTTAGTACATGGCTGTTTAAAATAGCTACCAACAACTGCATTGATTTTCTTAGAAAAAAACGAAACGATTTAGTTTCTATAGATGCTCCTTCTAACGATTCAGACCAAGATAATGCTATACCGTTAGCAACAAATGGCTTAAGTCCAGAAGATGAACTAATTAAAGAACAGAAGCTTGTTATTTTGCGCGATATTGTTGAAAAGATTAAGCCACGATATCGTATGCTTATTGAACTTCGCTATTTTAAAGAATATTCTTACGAAGAAATTGCAAAAGAACTCGAAATACCAATTGGAACAGTAAAAGCACAACTATTTAGAGCACGCGAACTACTATTCTTGATTATGAAAAAATCGAGAGATAAAATTTAATGGAACTTATACACAAGTATTTTAAAAGTTTTACATCACAACAACTACAACATTTAGAACAGTTACAATCTTTATACAATTATTGGAATAGTAAAATAAATGTAATTTCGCGTAAAGATATAGAGCATTTATACGAACGCCATATTTTACATTCGTTATCTATTGCAAGGGTTGTTAAATTAAATGAATACGACAAAGTTTTAGACGTTGGAACAGGTGGAGGATTTCCAGGGATACCATTAGCTATTGCATTTCCAGAGACTCAATTTACATTAATTGATTCTATTGGAAAAAAAATAGATGTAGTTCGAAATATTGCTAACGAACTAAAATTAAAAAACATTGATGCTGTAAAAATAAACGCTAAATTAGTTACAGGTAATTATACATACATTATAAGCAGAGCTGTTTGCACATTGAAAGAGCTTGTTTTAATGACCAGAAAAAACTTATCTAATAATGGACATTATATAGTTTTAAAAGGAGGCGACTTAGCAGAAGAAATAAAACCATTTTTAAATAATTGCAAAATTGTACCAATAAAAACTATTTTTGAAGAAAAATTTTTTGAAACTAAAAAAATAGCAATATTGTCTTTTATCAAACCTACAATATGATTAATAATTTTTTTATCATATTTTTATCTATAATTTCAGGAAGTTACTATTCTCAAAACTGTAGTCAAATAATTCAACAAACACTCGACAAGATATCGAAAATAAACACAATAACTTTTTATATTACATCAAAAGAGCGTTTTAATAAAGATTATGCTATAGAAAAAGGGTTTTATAAAATACGAAATATCCCATATTCAATATACTACAAACAAATTATTCCACCTACATATGCCGAAGTTTTAATAAATGAAAAATACAACAAAGAAGCTCTTGTTAATCCAAACAGTTTTCCCTTTATTAACCTGAAATTGAGTCCTTATGGAGAAAAATTAAGAGAAAAAAGACATCATAATATTTATCAAGCAGGTTATTCATATTTAAAGTTTACAATTTTGCAAATGAAAAGAAAGTATCAGCTTTCCTGGGAAAACATATGTGAATATAATGGTTTGTACAAAATTGATAATAAGGAATGTTTTAAAATTACATTAACAAATCCATATTATAAAATCAAAGACTATACTGTTAATAAAAAATATTCAGTACAAGATTTGGCTTTATCGCTTAATGTATCAGATTACAAATTACTTGAACTTAACTCTAATTTAAAAAATATTCTTCAAAGCATACCTATAAATACTGTTATTAAAATACCATCCGATTATGCAAAAAAAATTATTCTTTATATAGAAACAGCAAACTATATAATACGAAAAATAGAAGTATTCGACGAAATAGGTTTATTTGAGCAATATATTTTCGAAGATATAATAGTAAACCCAACTTATTCTACAGATGAATTTGACGAAAATAATAAATCTTATGGCTTTAAATAGAATAACAATGCTAATATTGATTTTGTTGAAATCATTTACAGTTTTTGGTCAGGTAAATACAAATGATATTTTAGGAAAATGGCTAACAGAAAAAAACGAAGCAATTGTTCAAATATTTAAAACAAACGACGGTAAGTATGCTGGCAAAATTATTTGGCTAAAAGAAGCTTTAGATGAAAATGGAAGTCCAAAAACTGATAAAAAAAACCCAAAGCACGAGTTAAGAAGCAGACCAATATTAAATCTTGTTTTTTTAGGAGGATTTGAATTTAAAAATAACGAATGGATAAATGGAATTATTTACGATGCTGAATCGGGTAATACATATAAAGCTAAAATTTCAATGCCTGATAAAAACACATTACATCTTAGAGGATACATTGGTTCACCTGTTTTTGGAAGAACTACTAAATGGACAAGAAAATAAATAATTTTTTATTTATTTAATAAAATTGTAACTTAGTCAAAAAATATCATTTTTAAATTTATGAATAATGATAAAATACAAAATTTAGAATATTTTCTCGAAATACAAAACAAAATTGCTTCTGATTTATCGGTTTCAATGCCATTAGAAATAGCTTTTAGCATTATACTAAAACATTTAACCAATGTTGAAGAGATTGATGCTGGAGCTTTCTTTTACATTAAACCCGACGGAACAATCTTTTTAGAAAAGCAAATAAATTTTCCTGAATCTTTTCAAAAGTCAAAAAATATTTTCAACATACATTCGCTAGAATCGGAATTATTAATATCTGGTAAAATAAAGTTATTAGAAGTAAATTCTTCTACACAGCTTTTTAATATTTATAAATTTTTACCAGAAGCAAAATGGATGATAGTTACGCCAACTCGATTAAATGGAGACATTGTTGGAGGTTTGCTATTTGTTGGAAGCAAACCCATAAAAGAAACAAACTATTTATTAAAAATTATTGAAAATATTAGCTATAAAATTGGTGGAGTTATAGGTCGTATAGAATCAGAAAAAGATATTTCAGAAAAACAAAAAAACCTCGAACATTTGTTGCAAAGCTTTCACGATATGATTGTTATTACCAACAAAGAAGGCAAAATTATTTATTTCAATTGGCTTTTGTTGGAAAAAACAGGATATCTGGAAGAAGAAGTATATTCATTATACATACAACAACTTTATCCCGAAGAATTGTCGTTTGAAATAAAAAAAATTTTAAACGAAACTAAAAATAACGAAAAACAAAGTCATTTTTTATTATATCCTCTTTTAAGTTCAAACAAGGAAATTATCCCAGCAGAAACCATTGTTTCTAAAGTAGTATGGTCCGACAGAAATATGCTTTTGTGGAGTATTCGCGATTTGAAATGTAGAAAACAAGCCGAAGAAGAAATTTCTCTTGCACGAAAAAGAGCAGAAGAAGCAAGTTTGGCAAAAACAGCTTTTCTTACAAATTTAAGCTACGCTACTAGAATTCCATTGAGTTCAATTTTAGGTATGAGCGAGCTTTTATTAAAAACAGACTTAAATAAAAATCAATTCAACCACGTAAATATTATTATTCGTTCTGCCGAACAACTTATGTTAATTGCAAATCAATTGCTCGATATTTCAAGAATTGAAAAAGGAGAACTATTATTAGAAGAAAAAGTATTTAGCTTAAAAGATATAGTTATTCAAGTATTAAATCAACAATATTTTAAAGCACACAACAAGGGTTTAGAAATTATTTGCGATTATGTTAACTACGGAGATGATATTATACTAAAAGGTGATGCTTTAAGGTTTTCTCAAATTTTGCAAAATTTGATTGATAATGCTATTAAGTTTACAGATGTTGGGAAAGTTGAAATTATTATACAGCCAATTAACTATTACGAAGAAGAAGTTGAACTTCAATTTATTGTAAAAGATACTGGAAGAGGGATGTCCCAAGAAATGATTAACCAAATACTTAACAGCTGTCAGCAAAAAAGTCCTGTTTCAAATCCTTCAAACGGAGATTTTGGTTTAGGGCTTATTATTGCTTACAATTTAGTACAAATAATGGGTTCTAAATTACATATTGAAAGCACTAATAATATTGGGTCAACCTTTTCGTTTAATTTAACAACAAAAACAGGCAATATTTACGAATTAGAACAACAAAATGATAATCGAAACGTAATAACTAATTTTCATACAACTAGTAAAATGTCTGTTTTAGTTGCGGAAGATCAGCCATTTAATCAAATTGTAATACAATCAATGTTAGAAGAATGGGGTTTTGATGTAGATGTAGTAGAAAATGGTAAACAAGTTATTGAAAAAATTTCTAACAAACCGTATAATGTTATTTTGATGGATATTTACATGCCTGTAATGGATGGGATAGAAACCACTAAGTACATACGTCAAAATTTAAGCCAACCTATATGCAATATTCCTATTATTGCAATCACTGCAAATGCTTATGTAGTAGAACATCAAAAGTTTATTGAAGCAGGAATGACAGATACTATCTCAAAACCTTTTAAATCTTATTTGTTGTTTAATAAAATAATTCAAGTGCTTGGTGTTTCTAAAGCATCGTTGAACGAACATTTTAGCCAACATTCATTTATTGGTACATATTCGTCAAAAGAAAAACTTTATGATTTAGAGTTACTTCAAAATTTAACAAAGAATAATAAAGGAACGATGGTAAAAATGTTACAAGTTTTTATTGAAAAAAGTCAAGACGAAATGACCCAACTTATTACATATACTGAGCAACAAGACTGGGAAAATGTAAGTTCTATTACCCATAAAATGAAACCTTCGTTTGCTTATTTATCTATGAAACAATTAGAAAGTTTAGTACAACAAATACATCATCTATCTAGGAATAAAGAAAAAACAGATGTTGTTCCAAAACTTGTTCAAAATACTAAAAACTTACTGGAATTTATTATTAAAAAGTTAGAAGATGAAATAAAAGAACTATCTTAAGATACTATGAATATTATTACCCTTTTAGAAAAAAAACCAATTTTAGGGTCAAATTGTTTTGTTGCACCAAATGCAACTATTATTGGAGATGTAGTTATTGGAGATAATTGTAGTATTTGGTTTAATGCTGTCATACGTGGCGATGTTCAATATATACGAATAGGAAATTTTGTTAATATTCAGGATGGGGCAATTATTCATTGTACATATCAAAAAGCACCTGTTAATATTGGCAATTATGTATCAATTGCTCATAAAGCTGTAATACACGGTTGTACAATTTACGACAATGTACTTATTGGAATAGGCGCCATTATTTTAGACAATTGCATAATTCATAGCAACAGCCTTATTGCTGCGGGATCTGTTTTGCTCGAAAATACTGTTGTAGAAGAAGGAAGTGTTTTTGCTGGAGTACCTGCAAAAAAAATAAAAAACATTGACCCACAATTATTAAAAGGTCAAGTAGAACGTATTGCACATAATTATCAATTGTATGCAAGTTGGTACAAAACTATATAGTTAAACAATTTTTTCAATAAAAAAACAAATAAAGTTTATATTTGCATAAATTCAAATTTAATTGTATCAGAAACAATAAAAAAACAATAAATATGGAAGTAAAAAATTTTAAAAATGAAATAATAGAATTACTAAAAAAATATGCTATTAACAAAAAAATATTCGACAATTTGCCCGAAAATCCACATATAGTTAACGATTTAAAAATAAATTCGGCTCGAATGGTTGACATAATTATTGATGTAGAAGAACGTTACAACATTGAAATAGAAAACGAAAATTTAAAAAATCTGGTTTACTTAAACGATGTTTTAGTACTTTTAGAAAAGAAATTAGAGAATAAATGAGCATTAAACCAGATATTACAATAGCTATCTTATCGCACAATCACAAACAAACAGTTGACAGTTGCATACAAAGTGTTTTAAGGCAAAAGACTGCTTACACATATAATATTTTACTATTTGACGATGCCAGTACAGATGGTACAACAGAAATTTTAAAAAAATATTACTACGATTATCCGAGTATAATAAAACTTTTTTTGTTTGAAAAAAACGAAGGTCCCGTAGTTCGTGCAAAGCAAATTTATGAAAATTTGGAAGGT
>JBBIKO010000007.1:14694-22607 GCA_037445415.1 Bacteroidota bacterium | reverse complement strand
CTAAAACAGTTTGAAATGTCGCAACAATTTCCTAAATCAAAATATGACGGAATTCGCTTTTTTATTGGCGACATACGAGATGCAGACCGATTTAAAAGAGCTTGCGAAGGTATTGAAATTATTGTACATGCGGCAGCTTTAAAACAAGTTCCAGCAGCCGAATACAATCCAATGGAATTTATTAAAACAAACATTATAGGTACCGAAAATGTTATAAATGCTGCACTCGACATGGGAGCAAAAAACGTTGTTGCACTTTCGACCGATAAAGCTGCATCACCAATAAATTTGTACGGAGCAACCAAATTGTGTAGCGATAAATTATTTATTTCGGCTAATAATATAAAAGGTAAACGAGACATAAAATTTTCTGTTGTTAGATATGGCAATGTTATGGGGAGCCGTGGTTCGGTTATTCCATTCTTTATTCAAAACAGAAAAAAAGGCTTTTTATCTATTACCCATCCAGAAATGACACGCTTTAATATTACATTAGAAGAGTGCGTGAATTTAGTTTTAATTGCTATAGAAAAATCGATTGGAAGCGAAATCTTTGTACCAAAGATTCCGTCGTATCGTATATTAGACGTTGCTGAAGCTATTGCCCCTGGTATAGAGAAAAGAATTGTAGGAATACGTCCTGGTGAAAAAATTCACGAAGAAATGATTACCGAACACGATAGCTTTAGTACTATGGATGCCAGAGATTATTATATTATTTTACCTGTAATGCCCGAAAACGAAATTGAGTATTTTAGCAAAATACATTCTGCTACAATGGTACCAAAAGGGTTTAAATATAATAGTGGTACAAACAATCAATGGTTGTCTGTTGAAGAAATTAGAGCACTTATAAAAAAACATGTTGATCCAAATTTTACAGTATAAATAATGGCTGAAAAAATTATTCCATACGGAAAACAACGCATTACAGAAGAGGATATTGAGACTGTAATAGAAATTTTGAAATCTGATTATTTAACTCAAGGACCAACTATCGAACGTTTTGAAAAAGCCTTTGCAGAATATATAGGTAGCAAGTATGCTGTTGCAGTAGCAAACGGTACAGCAGCTTTACATCTTGCAGTAATAGCTTTAGGTTTAAATCAAGGACAAAAAGTAATAACAACACCTATTACTTTTGCAGCAAGTGCAAATTGTGTTTTTTATTCAGGTGGAATAGTTGATTTTTGCGACATACACCCCGATACTTATACAATAGATATTACAAAAATAGAAGAAAAGATAGAGAAATCGGAACCAGGAACTTATGCAGGTATAATTCCAGTCGATTTTGGGGGCTATCCTGTTAATACTGAAAAATTAAGCATAATTGCACGTAAACATAATTTATGGATATTAGAAGATGCTTGCCATGCTCCTGGTGGTGGGTTTACCGATAGTAAAGAACTGTTTCAAACATGTGGTAATGCCAAATATGTTGATGCGGCTGTTTTTTCTTTTCATCCTGTAAAACATATAACCACAGGCGAAGGTGGAATGATTACAACTAATAGAAAAGATATTTACGAAAAATTGCTGTTATTACGAACCCATGGTATAACTAAAAAAAGCGAATTGCTTAGCGAAAATCATGGAGGATGGTATTACGAAATGCAAATGTTAGGATATAATTACAGGATAACAGATATACAAGCAGCTTTAGGGATTAGTCAGTTAAAAAAAGCAGATTGGGGAATTAAACAACGAGAAAAAATTGCAGATATTTATTACAATGAATTAAAAAACATAGGCGATATTAAACTTCCTTTTATAGAAAGTAGTATTTTACATGCTTATCATTTGTTTATTATATTAACATCTAAACGCAAAGAATTATACAATTACCTTCGACAAAATGGTGTATTAACGCAAGTCCATTATATTCCTATTCATTATTTTCCATATTATAAAGAAAAAGGCTGGAAGAAAGGAGATTTTCCAACAGCAGAAGCATATTACGAAAAATGTTTGAGTTTGCCAATGTTCCCTTCTTTGAAAGAAGAAGATTTATATTATGTAATAAACCAAATAAAATCGTTTTATAAGTAATTTTATTTAAGTAAAATTAAACTCACTGCCATTATTAACATTCCAATTATTAAGCCATAAATAGATAAGTGATGATGCCCAAATTTTTCGGCACTTGGTAACAATTCGTCTAACGAAATATAAACCATTATTCCTGCAACAAAAGCAAAAACTAATCCCATAATTACAGGACTTATAAAAGGCAAAAGAATAAAAAAACCTATTAAAGCACCAATAGGCTCTGCTAATCCTGAGTAGAATGATGTTAAAAGTGCTTTTTTTCTGTTTTTTGTAGCAAAAAAAATAGGAACTGCTACCGATATGCCTTCGGGAATATTATGAATAGCTGTAGCTATTGCTATACTTATTCCAATTGTAATATTATCGTAAGAGCTTATAAAAGTTGCTAAGCCTTCTGGAAAATTATGTATAGCTATAGCTAATGCAGTAAAAATTCCAATACGTTTGTAATGATTATTTGATGAATGCTCACTTTTTATTTTTGTATATTCGTGTGGATTATCGGTTTCGGGAACAAATTTATCTATAATTGCAATAAAAAAAATACCTGCAAAAAAAGCACTTGCCATATATACATAAGACAATTTTTCGTTAAACGAAGCCTTTAAGTTTTCTAATGATTCTGGAATAAGCTCTAAAAAAGAAACATAAATCATAACACCTGCCGATAAGCCAAGTGAAGCAGAAAGTAACTTATAATTTAACTTGTTAGAAAAATAAACAATAAAGCCTCCAATCCCAGTAGAAAGTCCTGCAAATAATGTGATAAGAAAAGCCGAAATTATGTTTTCTTCCATTGTCATTTCTTTTGTTCAATCTGATTTTTAAAATAACCACATTTGTTGTTGTAAATGATTTCAGCTTCTTTTAAACCGAGTTTGTAAGCACGATAAAAATCGGAACAAGCTTCGAGGTTGTAGCTATACTTTGTACAACTTATTGCCCTGTTGTAATAAGCAATTGCATTCAAAGAATCGAACATAATAACCCTCGAAAAATCGTAATAAGCTTTGTGATGAAGACCTAAGTTTATAAAAATAATTCCTCTGTTGAAATATGCTTCAATGTTTGTGCTATCATTCCGAATATCGTTTGACCATTTTTCTAAAAGAAAATTTAACGAATCTCTTTCTTTAGAAGATAAGTTTCTATTGAAGTATTTTTCAATAGAATATTTTTTGTTTTGTGCTTGAAGTATTATTGCTGAAAAAGAAAAAAGCAATATAAAAAAAACAAACATACTATTGTTTACAAGTTTTGCAATATAATTTTTTAATATAAGGATTTTCAAACGATTGAAATGAGAGTTTTTTCTTCTTATACAAACTACAAAATCTGTTGTTATCGAGTTCAATAGCTTTTTGAACAGCTAAAATAAATTTAGGTGATGAGTATTTGTGAGGTAAATGACTGCATATAGAAAGATAGCTAAAAATAAGTTCGTCAAATACATTGTCTTTGTTAATGTATGGTTCTATAAGTTTTGCTGCAAATTCGTAATCTTTTTGCCCCATAAAAATATAAGCCAATTTGAGTGAGTTTTGCCAGTTTGTTTCTGTCAATTTAGATATAGCTTTTATTGTATCAAGAGCAGCAAGTAAAAGTGGCGATGAAACATCTAATGTGTCTAGCAACTGTATTTTTTTAAATTGAAATTCAAAGTTTAACAAATCTACTGTTCTTTTCTTTAATCCTGTTGCGTATAAATCGCTAATATTTTTTTGTAAATCGGCGAATTGCTTTTCTGTTTTAAAATCGTCGAATAAAATACGACAATAATAATGATTGTATTTGATGTAAAAGTTATCTGGTGCCAATTCGTGTAATTTGGCAATTCTTTGGCAATAATCTTCGCCCAACTCATCCTTTTTAACATGCTTTTCGAGCCAGAGTTTATTCATTAGTAAGCCCGATAACCACAGCTTGTTGAGCAATAAACCAGCATATTCTGGTTTTTCGGGGATTTCTTGTCCAAAAACAGCATTACTGCTATATCTATTTGTAACAACCTTTTTAAAAATATATTTTTGAATAGCTAATGCTTGAATAAGATTGTTTTCTTTAACACTTTTATTAAACCGATTTAAAACATATTTCTCTTCGTTTTCAGGATCGAGTTTGTAAGTAATGTCCATTTTTATTCTGGCATAGCGATGTTTTTGGAAAATTTGCTCCATTCGTTTTTGTAGATTGTTCATTTCAATATAATCTTGTATTTCATTAATATTCATGTTTGCAAGTTTTTCCCATTCAGTTCCTTTAATATCACGTTTAAAATCTTCGATATTATAGTCGGTAATTATGTTCGAAATAAACTTTACACGCTGGCGTTGTTTCAATGCTTCGATAATGCTTTCGGCACGTTTTTTTTGTAACATTCGGTTTGCTTCGTTTGTTCCTTCTAAAGAAGAATATGCTTCTATTGTTAATTTATTTATTATAAAATCTGGCTCATTTAATTTGTTGATTAGTGGTTCTATATCTTCTGGTTTGTATTCGAATTTATTGCGTTCAAACGGGATAATAAATTCCAACGATGCTTTTTCTACTAATGGTGTGTATGGTGGTACTCCAATAGTTATGGTATCGGCAAGTAATTCTATTTCTTTTGTGAATTCTATGGCGGCTTCGTCATCGAAAAATGGTGTAATAACTTTGCATACATGTTTGTTGTTTATTACCAAAAGATTTATTTCATAGTCTTGTCCAATGTTTGGTGGGATAGGTGCAAGTTTTACATCTATTCTTTTTTTTCTTTCTTTCTCGTCTGTTATAAGATTGTATTTTTCAAGTTTAGCTGGTTTAATTCTTTTTGTCATAATCCCTTTGTTTACAAGCCTAAAATCAACAATATTTGTCTGATTACAGCTATATTGCTCTTTTTGTATAAAATCTAAAGCTAATCCGTCGGTTGGTTCTTTTAAAAGTTTTCTGAGTTGTTTATATTTATCGTATTTAAAATAAACATACCCATCTTTAATGTAAATGCCTTTATGCAAATTTTCTATATTTCTATATTTGTCGCAACGCATACATATTTTACTATCGTATGGTTTAAGTCCATATTTTTTAGTTGTGTACGGCACTTTTAATTGGTTACGTAACAATGCTCCCTGATTGAATAAAGTATAGTTACTTAAAATCATAGATACATATACTTTTCTTTTATCGAGATCGATTGCCGAACCTAAACCACATAAAACATATCGTGTACTTTGTAATATTTCAAGCTGTTTTTTGTCGTTTAGCCATTTAAAGCCAATGTCTTCGGCAACTTTACCGTAAGTAAACACATCCATCCCCTTAGAAACAGGCATTTTAATAACAAGTTCTGCTCCAAGACCACTTCCACCATAATACATTATACGGTTTCTTGTATCTTTCTTTTTTCCTTCGCCTATTAATGTTGAAGTTTGAATTTCTGCCATATATTTAGCATGATCTTCTGCTGCATTGTTGAGTATAGTTTCAAACGAAAAAGTGTCGAGTTTCTCTTTTTCGCGAAATGTATTAACATATAGTAGAACTAATTTATTAAGAATTTCAGGACGAAAATCATCTGGGTCTATTGGTCTGTTATAAATATCTTTTACACTGGGAGAAGTTAAATCAATATACGATTGACTAAAAGAAAATAATGGAACAAATGTTAATTTAATTAGCAGCAATAGACTGATAAATAATATTTTATGTAAATAATTTATCATGATGTGTTTTCAAAAATTTTTAAAACACAAAGTAATAAATAATTATGGTTTTTTCATTTATTTTGCTAAAATTTTTAAGCATTATATTGTTTAAAACTTTTAATTATGATTTTTGCCAAGGAATTAAGAAAGCAAAATATAGCAGAATATTTGATATATATGTTTCACTTAGAAGATTTAATTCGTTTTTTTGATGCCAACATTGAAAAGTTGTACGAAAATTATATTTGCAACTTCGACATAGATAAAAAAAATTTAGCCGAAACAAAAGAATGGTTTGCAACATTTTGTAAAATGATGAAAGAAGAAGATTTAATGAAAAAAGGTCATCTTCAGTTTTTAAAAAGCAAAATGAATGAACTAGAAAGTTTTCATTTACAATTATTGTTTTCTTCTGAAGAAAATAATTATGTACAGAAATTTAATGTTTGCATTAACGACTTAAATATTTTTAAAGAAAAATCGGACTTAAATAACTGTGGCAATGTAGAAACTGGTATTACAGCACTGTATATGCTTTTTTTAATGCGACTAAAAAAAATGGAAATTAGTAAAGAAACTGATGAATCAATGGAGCGAATTAGTAGATGGATGTCTCTTTTATCAAAAAAATATTATGAATTTGAGAATGGAATTGCAGAGATATAAAAAATTTATTTAATGAATAGCTATTTTTGAAAATTGTCATGTACATTTGTATTGCTATAAAACAATTAATATTATGATTACAAAAAAAATTGAAGAAGCTTTAAATAAGCAAGTTAATGCAGAATTGTATTCTGCATATTTATATCTTTCGATGTCTGCATGGTGTGAACAAAAAAATTTTAAAGGCTTTGCAAATTGGTTAAGAGTTCAATATCAAGAAGAAACAGCACATGCTTTAAAAATTTTTGATTACGTTCTAGAACGTGGGGGAACTATTGTATTAGATAAAATTGACAACCCTCCTCATAACTGGAACAATATTATTGATGTTTTTGAACAGGTTTTAAATCACGAAAAATATGTTACATCAATAATTAACAATTTGGTAAATATTGCTATTGAAGAAAAAGACTATGCTACTAATAATATGCTTCAATGGTTTGTAAACGAACAGGTTGAAGAAGAAGCTAGTGCCACCGAAATATTAGAACAATTAAAGTCGTTTGATGGTAAAGGGGCACCTTTATTTTTTATGGATAAAGAACTTAAACAAAGAGTATTTACTCCAATAGATAGTGCCGAATAAAGAAGTTTTGTTTTTGCCAATTATCGGACTCTTTTACACGATAGTTTGTTAATAAAAATAAAATATTTCTTCTAAATCTTTCATTCATATCTAAGTAGCAAATAGCTAATTTCTTCTGCCGGGTCGAAGCCCAACGCTTTTGTGCGGCAATAAATAAAAGATGTCAGTTTGCAAACGGGGTTGTTATATTGTTTTATTTATTATTATTCTATTGGATAGTTTGAAGTTATTTTTTCCGTATTATATAAATTCCATCTCTAAATGGGATAATTACTTTTTCTAATTGTTTGTTGGTGTATATTAGATTATTGAAATTTCTAATTGTATTAGTATAATCATCTTGTTCGTTTTCGTATATTACTTTACCGTTCCAAAAAACATTGTCTGCAATAATATACCCACCCGATTTAACTTTATTAATAAGAACATTAAAATATTCGATATATTCTTTTTTATCTCCATCAATATAAACCAAATCAAAAATTATATTGAAAGTAGGAATAATTTTTAAAGCATCGCCAATATGCAATATAATTTTGTTTTTGTAAGTAGAGCGATTGAAATATGTTCTAATAAAATCTTCTAACTCGTCGTTTTTTTCGATTGTATGAAGAACACCATCGCTTTGTAAACCTTCGGCAAGGCATAATGCAGAGTAACCCGTGAATGTTCCTATCTCTAAAATATACTTAGGTTTAATCATATGCGAAATCATAGAAAGGAATCTACCTTGCAAATGTCCTGAAAGCATTCTGGGGTTATTTTTTTTTACATATGTTTCTCGAGCTAGTTCTTTTAATAAATTGCTTTCATCGTCTGAATATTTTTCAGCATATTCAATTAAGAGTTTATTCATAAATTAACGTACTTAATTTATTTTCATCTAATAAATCATAAGCAATTTTTTGAATGTATTCTGA
>JBBIKO010000007.1:0-14684 GCA_037445415.1 Bacteroidota bacterium | reverse complement strand
TACTTTCGAGCGTGTCAATCTTTTTGTAAACTAAAAAGCTTTTAGCAACATTCAAGGCATAAGTTTCTTGGTTGTCGAAAGAAAAAGCAAGCTGACCTCGTAATTGTTGTTTTGCTTTTTTCAATTGTTGTTTTTTTAAAGGAATATTTCGTAATTTTTTGAATTCTTCTTTAACAAGTTTAATTGATTTATTAAGTTTTTGCTTTTCTGTATTGAAATAAACAAAAATAACTCCTGTATCTGAATAAGTTGTGTAGCCCGATTCTATGTAGTAAACCAAGCCGTTTAGTTCGCGCAACGACATATTTAATCTGCTGGTAGAACCAACTCCTAAAATATTGTTTAATATGTGTAATCCTAATCGGTCTTTATGGTTAAATGAAAATGCGGTATTACCAATCATACAATGTGCTTGATGAGTTTGTTTTTTAATAATTTTTTCGGTTGGTATGTATTTTTTAAAACGTTTTCTGTTCCATGTTCTTTCTGATGCTGGTATGTTTTCAAAATATTTTTGAAAATATTTTAAACTTTTTTCGTAATCAATATTTCCTGTTGTACAAACTACAATTTGATTTGTGTTGTAAGTTCGTTTACAAAAGTCTTTTATCATTTTTTGATTAAGACGTTCGAGACTGTTTTTAGTACCTAAAATATTTCTGGCTAAAGGATGTCCATCAAAAATAAGTTCTTCAAAGTCGTCATATATAAGTTCAGATGGAGAATCGTTATAGGAGTTTATTTCGTCTATAATAACATTTTTTTCGAGTTGAATTTGTTGTTCGGGAAAAACAGAGTTAAACGCTATGTCGCTTATTAAATCTAAAGCTCTGTCGAAATACTCTGGCAAAAAAGATGTTAACAAGCATGTGTCTTCTTTTGTAGTATATGCATCTAATTCGCCACCTACACTTTCTATTCTATTTAATATCTGATACGAATTTCGTTTTATTGTTCCTTTAAACATCAAATGCTCTATAAAATGTGCAATGCCATGCTCTTCTGGTAGCTCGTCTCTTGTGCCAGTATTTAATAAACACATTGCATGAGCAACAACTCTATTTGTTGGAAGGTGTATATACTGAATACCATTACTTGATGTATATGAAAAATATTTTGTTGTCATGTTGCAAAGTTAATTAAAAAAGATGGTTGCCTTACAAAAATGCAGATTTTATATTTTTTTTGGGAAATAGTTAATTTGTGAAAAAAACAGTTTTATTTATTTGTTTTGTCTTGCCAGATATAAACCTTATCATTTCTTCTAACTATTTCTGGTAATTGTATGCTACATTTTGTTCCTTTTGTCGCTTTATTGGCAGGAACATTATCAACACGTAATTCAGTAATTTTGTGTTCTATAACTCCTGTTGTAGGACCAATTATTAAAATTTCGTTTCCAGTTTCTAATGAATGTGTTTCTATCAGTATTTCTGCAACATTTATTTGTTTAAAATAATTAGTAACCTTTCCCACATACACCTTTTGTTTTGTTGCACTACTACCATATTGTTCGGACCACTCTCCTAAAAACTGTCCTAAGTAATAGCCTTCCCAAAATCCTCTGTTATAAACTTTTTTAAGTTCTTTGTTCCATTTCGAAATATTTTCTTTTGTAAATTGTTGATTGTAATATGCCTCAACAGCCTTTCGATAACACTGTGTAACAGTTTTTACATATTCAGGAGAGCGGGCTCTCCCTTCAATTTTCATAACACTAACACCACTTTCAATAATCTTATCAATAATATGTATTGTACATAAATCTTTTGGCGACATTATATATTCGTTTTCTATATCGAGTTGATAACTTGTTTCTTTTTCAGAAACTGTATAAGCACGTCTGCAATTTTGTAAACATTCCCCTCTATTTGCCGATTTGTTGTGGTGATGAAGGCTTAAGTAACATTTTCCGCTAATAGACATACATAAAGCACCATGAACAAAAAGTTCTATTTTAACAAGATTACCAGATGGTCCTTTTATTTGTTGTTTTTTTATTTCATTTGTAATGTATGCAACCTGATTCAAATTAAGTTCGCGAGCCAAAACAATAACATCGCAATAATTAGAAAAAAAAATAACAGCTTCTATATTAGAAATATTTAGCTGAGTTGATGCATGTGTTTCTATACCAAGTTTTTTAGCATAATTTAATACAGCTATATCTGTTGCTATAATGGCGTGTACTCCGTATTTATTAGCTTCTTCGAGCAAGAATTTCATTTCATCTATTTCGTTATCGTAAATTACTGTATTTACTGTCAAATAGGCTTTAATGTTGTTTTCGTTGCATGTTCTAATTATAATTGGTAAGTCTTCAGTGGTAAAATTAATTGTTGAAGCAGAGCGCATGTTTAACTTGCCAACACCAAAATATACAGAATTTGCTCCTCCTTGTATTGCCGCCATTAGAGTTTCGTATGAACCAACTGGCGACATTATTTCTATGTTTTTTAAATCATTCATTTAGATATAATTCGACTTGTTTAATTATATCAGATTTATTTTGATTATTCATACACTTGAAATGACCTTTTGGGCACTTTTTAAATCCAAGCTTACTACAAGGGCGACATGATAAGTTTTTTACTTCAAAAATAGCAAAATTTTCCTTTGTTGTAAACGGATACATTCCAAATTGTGGTATAGTATTGCCCCAAATGCTAATAATTTTTTTGGAAAAAGCGGCAGCAATATGCATAAGTCCTGTATCGGCAGTAATTACTAAACTAGATTGTTTTACAATAGAAGCAGATTGTAAAATATCGAATTCCCCGCAAGCATTATAAATACGTGAATCATTTATACTGTTTTTCAGATAATCTGCAATTTTCGAATCATATTCGTCTCCTAAAAGTATTATAGGAATATTTTTTTTTTGTAAAATTTCGAGCAAAAGTTTTTCGGGAATACGTTTTGTTTCGTGTTTTGCACCAACAGCTACTGCTATAAACTTTTCTGTATTATTTGGAAAAATTTCAGAAATATTTACTTCTTTTTCAGGTTGTATTATTATTTCCAGTCCCTTCCCATCATAAGTAACATCGAATAGCTTAACAGCTTCAAAATATCGTTCTACAATGTGTTTATCGGGTAATAGATTTATTTTAAAATTAACTATTAACCATTTTTCAAAATTCAATTTAGTAAATGAAAACGATAATATTTTTGTTTTGTTTTTAATTACAAAAGTTCTTAAATTCTTATGCAAATCTATAATATAGTCGTACGATTCTTGATTTATCTCTTTTATTGTATCGCTTAACTTTTTTTTGAGAAGTAAAACTTTGTCAATATTCGGATTGTATTTAACTAACGATTCAAAAGCCGGTTTTGTTAGAAAATGTACTTCTGCTTCATCTACTTGTTGTTTTAAACATCGAACAATGGGAGTTGTAAGCACGATATCGCCTATTGAACTAAATCGTATTACTAGAAATTTTACCATTTTTAAAAATTTTTAATTTAAACTCGATATCCACGCTTCAACAATTTTAGGGAAGTGAAAGTACTCGAGTTGCTGAATTCTTTGTGCCAATATTTCTGGTGTGTCGCTCTCAAAAACCGGGCATGTAGCCTGAAATATTATATCTCCTTTGTCATATTCTTCGTTTACAAGATGAATAGTTATTCCAGATGTTTTTTCTTTATTTTTGATAACTGTTTCATGAACTTTATTTCCGTACATTCCTTTTCCGCCATAAGAAGGTAATAAAGCTGGATGAATATTTATTACTTTATTTTTGTATAAGTTCAAAATATTTTTCGGAAATAACCATAAAAAGCCTGATAAGACAACGAAATCTATTATATTTCTGTTCAACTCTTCTATTACCACATTATTTTCATAAAACATTTCTTTGTTGAAAAGAAAAACATGCTTTTTTATATTATTCATTTTAGAAATAACGCTTGCATTAGGATTATTAACAAAGATAGTAGCTATTTTTATGTAACTATGAGTTGAAAAATAATTTACCAGATTTAAAGCATTTGTCCCGTTTCCAGATGCAAAGATGGCAATTCTTTTTAATAATGGCATAGATTTAGTTTTTAAAAGTGCAAAATTACTGCATAATAATCTGATATTCAAAATTGAATACAATATTTTCATCAAATTTTTTTAAAAATGTTTGATTAAATCATTATAAATTTATTTCTTTGCAATCTCAAAATTGAAATCAAGTATTAACTTAAAACTTTAAAACTATGTCAGACATTGCTTCAAGAGTTAAAGCAATTATCGTTGACAAATTAGGTGTTGACGAAAATGAAGTTACAAACGAAGCTAGCTTCACCAACGATTTAGGAGCAGATTCGCTTGATACTGTTGAATTGATAATGGAATTCGAAAAAGAATTCAACATCGCAATTCCAGACGATCAAGCTGAAAAAATTTCTACAGTTGGAGATGCTATTGCTTACATTGAGAAAAACGCTAAGTAAGTTTTTTAGTCTGGTTTTATGACATTAAAACGCGTAGTTGTAACAGGTTTAGGTGCACTGACGCCTATTGGAAATACTGTTTCAGAATTCTGGAACGGTTTGAAAAATAGTGTAAGTGGTTCTGACTTAATTACACACTTCGATTCATCAAAATTTAAAACCAGATTTGCTTGCGAAGTAAAAAACTTTAATGTAGAAAACTTCATTGACCGCAAAGAAGCCAGGAAACTGGACAAATATGCCCAGTTTGCCCTGGTAACTGCGGATGAAGCTATTAAAGATTCTGGACTTGCATTAGATAAAATAGATTTAGATGAAGCTGGTGTTGTATGGGCATCAGGGATAGGAGGAATAAAAACTTTTGAGGAAGAAGTATCTGCTTATTACATGGGCGATGGTACACCAAGGTTTAGCCCGTTTTTTATTCCTAAAATGATTGCCGACATAGCTGCTGGTCATATATCTATGAAGTACGGCTTTAGAGGTCCTAATTTTTGTACTGTTTCTGCATGTGCATCATCATCTCATGCAATAATTGAAGCCTATGTTCAAATTCTACTTGGCAAAGCTAAAATAATGATTACTGGCGGCTCAGAAGCATCTATAACAGAAGCATCTATCGGAGGCTTCAATGCAATGCAAGCACTTTCTACAAATAATGAAAATTACAAAACAGCATCACGTCCTTTCTGCAAAACACGCGATGGTTTTGTTATGGGCGAAGGTGCTGCTGCATTAGTATTAGAAGAATATGAACATGCAATTGCTAGAGGGGCAAAAATATACGCAGAAATTGTTGGTACAGGGTTAACAGCCGATGCATATCACCTTACAGCCCCACATCCCGAGGGACTTGGTGCAAAAAAAGTAATGGAAATGGCTATAAAAGAAGCTAAAATGCAGCCTTCTGAAGTTGATTACATTAATGTTCATGGGACAGCAACACCATTGGGCGATGTTGCAGAATTAAAAGCTATTCAACAAGTTTTTGGCGAACACGCTTTTAAATTAAATATTAGTTCAACTAAATCTATGCACGGACACTTGCTTGGAGGAGCTGGTGCAATAGAAGCTTTAGCTTCTATTCTTGCAATAGTTAATCAAGTTGTACCACCTACAATAAATCATCATGAACAAGACGAAAATATAGATGTTAGATTTAATCTTACTCTTCACAAAGCACAAGAAAGAAAAATAAGTTATGCATTAACTAATACATTTGGTTTTGGTGGACATAATGCTTGTATTTTATTAAAAAAACACAACTAAACTTGTTTAAATTTTTTACTAAACAAAAGCGTCATACACTTTCTACTTATGTTTATTCGAAATTTAAGTTTTACCCAAAAAATATATATCTTTTTGAATTAGCTTTTACACATAAATCGGCATCAATCCATTATCCAAAAGATTTTTCAGTAAACAACGAAAGGCTCGAATTTTTAGGCGATTCCGTATTAAATTTAGTTGTAGGAGAATATTTGTATTATGAATTTCCTAACGAAAATGAAGGGTTTTTAACTAATTTGCGTTCAAATATTGTTAGCCGTAGTTCTTTAAACGAAATAGCTAAATTACTAGAAATTTCCAAACATATTAAAAGACAAAACGAAAAAGATACTTCAAATTCAAGTGTTTATGGGAATGCCTTAGAAGCACTGATTGGAGCTATTTTTTTGGATCAAGGTTTTGAAAAAACAAGAAAAATTATAATCGAAAAAATTATTTTGCCTAATGTTGATATAATTTATTTAATAGAAAACAATACAAACTATAAAAGTCAAATTATAGATTGGGCGCAAAAAAATTATTATAGTATCGAATTTGTTAATAAAAAAAATCAATTATCTAAAAATCAACAAGAATTTTGGTCCGAAATATATATAAATAAAGAATTTGTAGGAGCAGGAAAAGGTATATCTAAAAAAAGTGCTGAACAAGATGCTGCGAAAAGTGCTCTGGAAAACATAAAAAAACTAAACGAAAAATAATGTAAAACTTTATTTTAAAGCATTAAAAACATCTTTTTCAATAAATATTTTATTTGTTATTTGTATTTCGATTAGTTCAACTGAAATAATTAAGTTTTTAAAAAAAGAATTTACCATAGAAAGAAACATTAAACAATTAATTTCGTAATAAAGTGCAAAAAAAGAATGAATAAAAAACTTACTTTTTCACTACTGGTATTTATAATTTTTTATTCAAGTTTTGGCAAAAATAATTGTCAAAATTTAGTTCATAAATACAATTCAGAAAAAAGCGATACAACAAAGATAAGGTTAGCCTTAGAAATAGGTAATTGCTATTATCAAATTTCTGAGCCTGATAGCGCAAAAAAATATTATAATATTACATTATATTACATAAACGAAACAAAATCGAAATATAAAAACAAAAATAGTTTTTTGTTAGAATATGAATCGAACACATATAAAAAGATAGGCGATTTAGATTACGATATTGGGTTGTTTGACGAAGCACTTATTTTTTACAGAAAAGCGTTAAATATAGCCGAATCGAATAAAATATTAAAAGAGCAGTCGGCTTGTTACAACAATATTGCTATTGTTTTTCACAAAAAAGGAATGCTCGATAGTGCTGTTGTTTATTATTTCAATGCCTTAAAAATAGACGAAAAAATAAAAGACGAAAAAAGTATTGCTATGAGGTATAACAACCTTGGGAATGTATATTTTGCACAAAAAAGTTACGATAAATCGTTAGAATACTATCAAAAATCGCTAAAAATAAAAGAAAAACTTAAAGATACCAGCGGAATTTCTTTCTCATATTTGAACATTGGAGCTATATTTTACAGTCAAAAAAAATATAACGAAGCATTAGATTATTTTAATAAATCACTCGAATTAAAAAAAATACTTAAAGACTACAACGGAATTATTTTATTATATAACAACATAGGCTTAATATATCGCAAGCAAGATAAATTTAACGAAGCCTTTCATTATTATAATCTTTCGTTACAATTATCAAAAGAGTTGAATGACAAGTATAAAATGGCTATGATTTATGAAAATATTGCAGCAATGAATTATTATTATGCTTTAAAGTTGGAAAATAAACAAAAAGCTAATTACTTGAAAAAAGCTATAGAAAATAGTGAAAATTCCTTAAAATTAAGCAAAGAGTTAAATTCAATTGAATTTATAAATTCTTCGGCAAGCACGTTGTTTCATGCTTATTTTGCATTAGGAAATTTTAATAAAGGGTTAGAATATTTAAAACTTTACGAATCAACAAATGATTCATTATTTAACAAAACAAAAGCTAAAGCAATAGCAGAAGCTGAAAAAAAGTTTGAATCGGAAAAAAAGCAACTTTTAATAGATAATTTAACCAAAGAACGCGAATTACAAAATTTAGAGCTAAAAAGACAGAAAACTATTATATGGTCAATTGTTATTGGGTTAATTATGGCTGTAATATTTGCAATTTTAATGGTACATCGCTTTCATATAACACGCAAACAGAAAAGAATAATTGAAAAACAAAAATCAATCGTTGACGAGAAAAACATGTTATTAAACAAACAAAATGAAGAAATAAAAGCTCAACACGAAATAGTTGTAAAACAAAAGGAACATATCGAAGAGATAAATAAAAAAATTACCGATAGTATAAATTATGCAAAAAGAATTCAAGATGCTGTCTTGCCAGATAAAGACACTTTAAATATACATTTAGAAGAACATTTCATTATTTATTTTCCTAAAGATATTGTTTCAGGAGATTTTTACTGGACAATAAAAATTAACGATTATTTAATAATAGTAGTTGCTGATTGCACAGGGCATGGCGTTCCAGGTGCTTTTATGAGTATGTTGGGTATATCATTTTTAAACGAAATAGTAAGGAAAAAAGAAATAACCAAAGCTTCGCAAGTATTAGACGAATTGAGAAAAGAAATTATTTTGGCTTTGCAACAACATTGCATACAAGCTGAACAAAAAGATGGAATGGATATTTCTTTTTTTGTTATTAATACAAAAACCTATGAATGTCAATGGGCTGGAGCAAATAATTCTTTGATAATACTAAAAAACACGAATTCAGGTGAAAAACCTTGGGAAATTGTTGAAATAAAACCAGATAAAATGCCAATAGCAATTTATCCCGTTATGAAAACTTTTACAAATCATGAGTTTAAACTAAACAAAGGTGATAGAATTTATCTTTTTTCTGATGGTTTCTACGATCAGTTTGGTTATGAGAATGGGAAAAAATTACTATATAAACGATTTAAAGAAATAATTTTGCAAACGGCTAATGTTCAAATTAAGGAACAAAAGAAACTATTAATAGATATATTCGAAAAGTGGAAAGGCTTATCGGAACAAACAGATGATGTTATAGTTTTGGGTGTACAGGTTTAAGTTATTCATTGTGAAGCAATTCGATAGCATCTTTTATGCTAATTCTTTCGTTGTTGTTAAATGCTACAATAAAAGCATCGTTAAAACCGAAATTTCGTATTTTTTCTAGTTCTTCGATAGCTTTTTCTAATGACGAAAAAGTTCCAATAGTGTATTTATACAACTGGTTATGCCTATACCACTGAACTTTTTGTCCTTTAAAATGCGATTCTTTGCCACTATATTTTTTCGAAGAAGTAAATATTTGTATTTTAAAAATTATTTTATACGAAGTATTATTTTCATGCAATACAATATTATTATTCGACATAAATAAAGGATTTTCATCGAATATGTGCGATACAATAAGAGGATAATTAGCTTTTGCATACTTTCTACTGCAAGCATTAAAATGCCACCATTCAGTTTCTATAGGAGAAAAACCTGCTTCGGTCATAACCTTTCTTAATAAGCGCCGGTTTTCGACTTGTTGTTTGGTCAGAATACCTTTTTTCATATTTATTTCCTCGTTTATGGTATATGATATTTCAGAAAAAGCATCGTATGGCGAGCCCATATCTAAATATTCTCCATTATTTTTTGCGAGTGTGACATCTACAGCGGCTCCATAGTTGTGTAATGAACCAATTTTTGGGTCTGCTACAAATTTTTCCTTTTCATCACTTGGCAAATTAACATCAACCCACATTAATTTTTGTATTGATAAAGGGCGAGCCGCATCTAAAAGCACTAAACGAAGTTCGGGATTATAATTTGTTAATATAGCAGAAGCTTTAACTAATTTATTGGCAGCTTCTTTATGTAAATAAGCATTTTGGATATTACCGTATAAATTCCGCTTAAGGAAATTATCTGTTTGAGCATATTTTAAATTTACAATAATACTAGAATCTAAAGTCTTTATATTAACTAAGCCGTAAGAAATAAAAACACGTTCAATTTCGGGGTCGTTATAGTTTTTGTTAATTGTAAACATATTTTTGTGAAGAGCCTTTTTGCTTGTTTGTATTATTAGAATATTATTATCAGGAGAATAGACAACACTTGGCCGAATTAAAATACTAACAATCATAAAAATTAACGGAATAAAATGAAAAAAATAATATAATTTTGATAGCAACATTTTCAATTATTTAATATAACATACAAAGATATGAAGAAAATATTTTTAATGATTTTTGTAGCAGTATTTTTAAGTTTTTTTTCATTTTCTCAGAAAAAACAGCTAACTATTGAAGAAGCTGTAATTGGAGCATACAGAAATATGTATGCTCAACAATTTTATTACATAAAATGGCAAACAAATTCATTGTTTACTTATGTAAAAAACGAACAGCTTCTTCAGCAAGCAATAAAAAGTAATAACGAACAAACTTTGCTAAGCGTTCATGATTTAGTAAAAATTACAAATGATACAAATTTAAAAAAAATTAAAATGTTTCCAAATTACGAATGGGAAACAGAAAACATATTATGGATTAAAACCGATATTAAATTTTTTCAGATTGATATAAAAGAGAAAAAACTTTTAACACAAATAATTTGCCCCGATACTGCCGAAAATTTCGACTTAAACATCAGAAAAAAAATGGTAGCATATACAATAAAAAACAACTTATACGTATTAACTAATAACGGCAACACTATAACACTTGGAAGCGATTTAGAACAAGGTATTGTTTTCGGGAAAAGTGTTCACCGAAACGAATTTGGTATAAACAAAGGTACTTTTTGGAGTAATTCTGGTAATTCCTTAGCTTTTTACAGAATGGACGAAACTATGGTAACTACTTATCCACTCGTAGATATAAATACTCGAATAGCTACTGTAAAAAACATTCGCTATCCTATGGCAGGAATGAAAAGTCATGAAGTAACAATTGGGGTTCACAATTTTGCAACAAACAAAACTGTGTATTTACAAACAGGCGAACCAAAGGAACAATACTTAACAAATATTTCATGGTCATTAGACGATAAATTTATTTTAGTTGCAGTTTTAAATCGGGAGCAAAATCATATGAAAATGAACGTTTACAATCCCGAAACAGGCGAATTTATTAAAACATTGTTCGAAGAAAAAAACAATAAATATGTAGAGCCTTTATCGCCAGCTGTTTTTATAAATAATACACAATTTTTGTGGCAAAGTCAACGTAATGGGTTTAACCATTTTTATTTGTATAATTTAGATGGAAATTTAATTAAACAATTAACAAATGGCAATTGGGTTGTTACTACTTATTTAGGAACAGACAAAAAAAGTCAATATGTTTATTTTATAGCTGCTTATCCAACCGCATTAGAAAGAAATATTTTAAAAGTAAACTTAACAACTGGAGAATTAAAAAGAATATCAGAAAATGAAGGAATACACAATGCAATTTTTAATAAAGAATTTACATGCTTTATAAATCGCTACGAAACTATTGATAAGCCTTTTGTATATAACTTAATAAATAGCGAAGGAAAGTTAATGCGAAAAATTCACGAAGCAAATAATATATTAAACGATTATGAATTAGGTACACTTGAAATGGTAAAGGTTAAATCTGCTGATGGCAAAACAGAACTGTACGGTAGAATAATTAAACCATCTAATTTTGATGCAAAAAAGAAATATCCATTGATTTTATATGTATATGGGGGTCCACACGCACAACTTGTGCAAAATAATTGGTTAGGGGGTGCTTCTTTGTGGGATTATTATATGGCACAAAAAGGCTACATCTTTGCTACTATCGACAATAGAGGTTCGGCTAATAGAGGTTTTGAATTCGAAAGTTGTATTCATAGACAATTGGGACACAACGAAGCCGAAGATCAAATTGAATTTATTAAGTTTTTAATAAAACAAGGATATATAGACGAAAACAAAATAGGTGTTTACGGATGGAGTTATGGAGGTTTTATGACTTTAACTCTAATGACACGTTACCCCGAAATATTTAAACTTGGAGTGGCAGGTGGTCCTGTTACCGACTGGAAATATTACGAAATTATGTATGGAGAAAGGTACATGGACACACCACAAGAAAATTCAGAAGGATACGAAAAAACCAGTCTTCTAAACAAAACCAAAAACTTAAAAGGAAAAACTTTAATCATTCATGGGTATATGGACGATGTGGTTGTTTTGCAGCATAGTTTATCTTTTGTTGAAAGCTGCATTAAAAACGGCATTTTAATTGACTTTTTTATTTATCCTAACCATACTCACAACATACGTGGAAAAGATCGTATTCATCTTATGAAAAAAATAAACCAATATTTTGATGAAAATTTTAATTTAAATTAAATCTGGTTTAACGAAATATTATTGTTATACTTTTACAACATTGCAATTGTAGCGAGTTATATATTCTTAACTCTGTTAATTTTTCTTAAAATATTTTTTATCTATTTTAAATTAGTCTAAATAAAATTATATTTGTTTTAAATTTTAATTTTATGAAACCAAAAATTTTAATAGTGAAATATTTGCCTGGAAGGGAGTTTTCACACACAGCTTTGTTATATAACCATTTATTGGAACTAGTAAAACCGAATTATGAAATTAACGAAATTGATTTAGAACAACAACCACCACCATATTTTGATTATAAAATTTTGATGGCTTACTACCGTCGAAATTATCAGGGTAAGGAATTGTCAGCAGATCAGCAAAGAGCAATAGCAGAAATGGACGAATATGTTAAAATGCTAAAAAATGCTGATGTGCTTGTTGTTTTATCGCCAATGCATAATTTTGGCATGCCTGGGTTAGTAAAATTATGGTTCGATGCAGTTATACAAAAAGGAGAAACATTCGATTATATGCCAAACGGAAAACCATACGGAAAGATGAAAGGTAAAAAGGCATTAGTAATATTTACAAGTGGAGGCGAATATTCGTGCAAACAGGTTTCGCTAAACTATCCTGAGTGGGATACATATTCTTTTCATGCTAAAATAATGCTACAATTTATTGGTTTTGATGAAATAAATGTAGTTACAGCTTCAACAGGAAATAATAATAATAAAGACAAGAATTTGAATTTATCGAAATTGAAGTTATCTGAAATTGTAAATAATTGGAGAAAAATAAGTTTACAAGTTTAAATACTTGTAAAAATGTTTTAATCCTTCAACTTCTTTACTTTTAATATTGTATATAATATTATTATTTAAATAATCGGCAAATAAATCATATTTTTCTGATGAGTAAATGGTTAAAGATTCCAATTTATGTTCAATGCCCCACTTTAGTGCTTTTTCGAAACGATTTACAAAATCTTCATTTATATTTTTTGTTATTGCCCAGAAGGCAAAAACAAAAGGAAGTTTGGTTAATTCCCACCATGTGTAAGACAAATCGTAACAGTGTTTAAAATTATGTAAAAATTCTAATGCCTTGTCGCCAATAATTAGTGCACCAACTTGGTTCTGTACATTTTTTTCAAATCCTTCTGTTCCATCAACTAAATCAACATTTCTTTTCCAATAGTGTTTTAATAATATTTGAAGCAATTTTACCGATGTGGTTGACTGGTAATCTAAAATAATTTTTTGAAGATCGTTAATAGGTTTTTGACTAACTATAATTACCGACTTTACATTTTTAAATGAAGCTATTCCATAGTTTGTTATAATATTATGTTTTTCTGGATACCTTATAAAACAGCCAGAAGGAACTAAAACAATATCAGAAAGTTTATTTATATAGTTGTGTGTACATAAAGAAGGTATAATTCTTTCTAAAATAAATTCGTTGTTAGATAAGAATCCTGAATTTAAAATTCCATGAATAAATGGTAGTGTATTGATGTATGATACAGCAGCAATTTTAATCATGTAGTTTCATTTTTTCGACAGAAATTGTTGCAGCAACAGTAATAAATATTGCAAAAAAAGGTGCTAGTAAGCCACCAATAAAAGGAATAAGTGAGGTTAAATAAAAAATTAAGCCGTATCCTATAGCCAATCCTTTATTTTTACGTACTATTAATATGCTTTGGTTAATAGTAAGTTCTTTTCTTTCAAACGAATAATCTAAAAAAGAGAATCCCAAAAAATATGCATTAATAAGTATAATAAGAACTAAGGAAAATGGTGAAATTATCCAGCCTATAATAGGAATAAAGCTAATAATAATAATCCCTATAATCAATAATAATTGAATAGTTATATTTCTTAAAGAAAGCAAAATGCTACGTGCTATTTGTTTAACCAATTTAGATAGGTTAAAATTATATGTTTTATTCCTAATTATTTTTTCTGATTTTTCTGAAATATACGATAAAACAGGCGAAAGTATGATTAAAATAATATTTCCGCTTATAAAATAGAATACAAAGAAAAAAACTAATTTGAATAACAAAAATAAAATACCTTGTAGTAAAAATTGTAGTGCTTTAAAAAACCAGTTGTCTTCGTTACTAATGTTTAAATAAGAAAATATTTTTTCGGATGTGTACTGGTAAATTGAGCTTTCTATAGAAAATGTGATGTAAAGTATTATAACATATAACAATATTGGGATAAGTAAAAACCACTTAAAATGTTTAAAAGTCAAAGGAAAGGACTTGATAAATGAACTAATGTTTTCGGCTATGAATTCAAGAAACAACATTGCTATTTTTTTCCTTTTATTTTTTGATTTCTTTGAATGGGAAGAAGTCCAACACTTTAGGCTTAAGTGGGACGAAGACTTCGGCGTATTTGGCTCCGCATCTGTAGCCCATTGCTCTAGCTTGAGCTCTGATTTCTTCTTCGGCGTCAAACATTCCTGCGTCGTAGCCTAAGTGTTCCTTCATCCATGACATCTGGCTTTTGTGTTCCGCTAACGCTTTCACTTTA